>JAIDJJ010000400.1 GCA_029052265.1 Muribaculaceae bacterium | reverse complement strand
TAATTCAGACATCAAAAGCAAAAATACATATTTTTTCAGATTCCTCAAACAATCATTCAGAAAAATCAGAAATTAAAGTTTTGAGGCAATTGAAATTAAAATAACTGAGAATCTGATCCTCGTAAAGTTTTATGATTATAAGCCATCATAATCTTGCAAAACTACGATGTAGAGCGACAAAAGGTCAATTTCGATCGCAAAGTTAATCGTAATCTTTGGAGGTCAGTGGATTATTGTCGAAAATTTTGTATTTTTGCACTCTAAAAAAGATGAAATGACAAAAGAGGAACTACTCTACAGACTCAAAGATATAGAATGGGATGATTTAGAGGTAAAAGAAGCTTCCGGCGGCATTCCCAAATCCATGTGGGAGACCGTCAGTGCGTTTTCCAATACTGCCGGAGGCTGGATAATTCTTGGTGTCAGTGAGACTAAGGTCAAGAGTGTGTCAACCTACAAGATTACAGGCATTGAAAAAGCAGAAAAGATGGAACAAGACATAATCAGCACCCTACGTTCCGTTTCGAAGTTCAATGTGCCGATACTTGCCACCGCCCAGCTTCTTGACTTTAACGGTAAATCAATTCTCGCCTTCCACATTCCTGTCTCAGCTAACAAACCGGTATATTTCGGCAACAACCTGAACAACACGTTTGTCCGCATCGGTAGCGGAGACCAACGCGCCACCGACATTGAAATTGACATACTGATGCGAGAAAAGACATTCGGGATGAAGTCTGAAATGGAAGTCGATGGAACTGGTTTCAAGGATTTGAACACCCAGTCGCTCCAGACATACCGCCAACGCATCAAGGACTACAACCCTGACTTCAGATACAATGACCTCGATGATGAGCAATTTTGTATAAAGACCGGAATAATCAACCATGGAAAGTTGACTTTCGGAGGACTTCTGATGCTTGGAAAAGGTGAGGTAGTACAAGAATATGTGCCTCATTTCTGGATTGACTACATCGAGATTCCCGGCACAACATATTCCGATGCGGACTGCCGCTATACATACCGTATGCCTGAACAGGAAAATATTTGGGAGTATTTCAAAGTGCTCCTGCAACGGCTTCGCCTGTATGTTGACAATCCTTTCATGGCAGGACCAGACGGATTTTCGCCGGAGGATAATTCCCAGTTATACTGTCTGAGGGAGGGTCTGGTAAATCTCCTCGCCCATGCCGACTATTTCAGCCCGATGCATTCAACCATAAGGGTGTTCAATGACAGGATTGAGTTTCAGAATCCCGGTCGTTTCGCTGTACGAATCTCCGACAACCCCGGGAAAGTGAAATCAGTGCCACGCAACCCTAATATCATAGCTCTTTTCCGTTTCGCCCGACAAGGCGAGAACGCCGGATATGGTATTGACAAAATTATGCGTTGGAATAAACTGACTGGCCTCGAAGTCGATTTTGAGAGCGATATAACATCCTCGACCGTGACATATCCGTTACCGTTGCTTAAAAGTGGTCAGATAAATAGTTCTAAAAGTGGTCAGATAAATATTGATCATTTTAGCCAAAGCATTGATATGACAAGAGATGACATCGTAAACTCCATATCAAAAAGTGGTCAGATAAATGCTTCCAAAAGTGGTCAGAACACTGACATTCCAAAAGGATATAAATCCGGAGATGAGTCAAGGTCGAAAAATGTGGAGGCAATGAGAAATAATCCAGAAATATCACGTAAAGATTTATCAAAATTACTCGGCATTTCTCCTTCTGCCATTCAACGGCATATTGAGTTTTTGAAAGATAGCAGAATCATTATCCGTCTTGGCAGCGACCGGAAAGGATTATGGAGAGTATTGAAATAATAGCATGCTGGCAAAAATAATCATACAATAATTTTATCCAAAATGAGATTAGTGATACAACGAGTCAGCTGTGCATCGGTTGAAATCGAACGACAGCTGCATAGCGAGATAGGTAGAGGACTGATGATCCTTGTGGGTGTGCGTGAAGGCGACACTCCGGCAGATGTGGAATGGCTGGTAGGCAAAACCGCCGCCATGCGGATTTTCCCTGACGAAAACGGCGTCATGAACCGCTCGCTGCTCGACATCGGCGGTGAGGCGCTTGCCGTAAGCCAGTTTACTCTCAACGCATCCACAAAAAAAGGGAACCGCCCCAGCTATATTCATGCTGCCGGACATGACGTGGCGATCCCCCTATATGAGATGTATTGCGAAAAACTTTCGGAAGCACTCGGCAAACCGGTTGCACGTGGCATATTCGGTGCCGACATGCAGGTGGCACTCGTCAACGACGGACCGGTCACAATCATCATCGATTCCAAACTAAAGGAATGATGCAAGCCTCCATGCACCCTCGTCTAAGAAAGCACTTTTAGTTCAGAAGAAATAATTTTAAGAATCAGCGCATTAAAAATTATCTAACAATTTTTAATAATAATTTCAGTAAAAATATTTGCAAGAAATCAAAAAAGTGCGTAACTTTGCACCGCTTTAATCAAGCACCCCCGTTCAAAACGATGGTATCAGAAGACAGGTTCTTCATCCCGATACCGGTTGGTCTTGATTAAGCTTATTATCTCGGGGTGTAGCTCAGCCCGGTTTAGAGTACGCGTCTGGGGGGCGTGTGGTCGCAAGTTCGAATCTTGT
>JAIDJJ010000040.1 GCA_029052265.1 Muribaculaceae bacterium | reverse complement strand
GAAAGATATGACGAGGTTTTCGATCAAAAGATTAAGAATGCGATCACATCCTCGAAATCTGATGACTGGGGCGGGATTAATTGGCGTGGCTATACTCTCGGAGATGGTGAGTGGATCTGGTTTGATGAAGACATCTATCTTATACCGTATCACTCGGATTATGAGAAATCTCTTAGAAATAGACTGATTAGAGAAGACCTTTTATCCTTAAAGTCTGACCTCGCAAGAAGTTGGTTTCCTGAGATATGCTTGTTTGATTCGATTTCAGATACGATTTACCGTATAGATTTGAAAGAGCTTGATTCGTATATGACAGACTGTCGGATCATGGCATACAAAACAGGTTTTGTCTCAAAAGATACACCTTCCTTTATTTTGTACGGCATAAAAGAGATACAAGGTTCGGCAGCTACCCGTTGCTATGTATTTTCCGAATCGGATATCTTGGAATGGACGATATGCAATTATTGGTATGAGAATAAGATAGTCTTATATATAAGGAAAGACGGGGAGATAATTGAAAGAAGGGGTCTAAAGAAAGTTTATTGGCTTGATATGATTGGTGACAAATAATGCTCTGAGAATAAATGTGAAAAAGATACCATGCACAATTGCAATCGTGCATGGTATCTTTTTTATCTGATTGGTTTGTAATGATGAGGGGACCTCAGAGGAGTAGGCTGGCGGGGAGGGGAGGCATCGCGCCGGCTTGTGTGCAGACGAATGCTGATGTCTCTACGGCACGGTTGTGTGCTTTCTTGACACTTTTCCCTTTGAGGATGCTGGAAATGAAAGCGGCAGTGAATGAATCCCCCGCCCCTACGGTGTCTTCCACCTCTACCACCGGGGTAGGCTGGAACGATACGTTGCCTGGTGTGAATACGTAGCTGCCGTTGACCCCACATGTGAGAATCAGCATCTTGAGATTGTACTTGCCGAGAAGAATCCAGCATTTGTCCTGAAGATCGATTCCGGGATAGCCGAAAAGGCGGCTGATAGTGACGAGTTCCTCGTCATTTATCTTGAGGATATTGCAGCTTTCCATCGACTCGCAGATAGTTTCTTTTGTGAAGAAACCCTGACGGAGATTGATGTCGAAAATGATGAGCGGATCGTTTTCTTCGGGAATGGCGTCGATAAATCGTGTGATTGTTTCGCGCGACACGATATTTCTCTGAGCGAGAGATCCGAAGCAGACGGCTTTTGTCTCCTTGGCGAGATTTTCAAGAGCCGGAGTGAAAGGAATGTTGTCCCACGCCACATTCTCTTTGATATCATATTGGGGAAAGACCGTGCCTGGTCGAGACTATAATTGATATAGGAATAAGCATGGTCGATATCATTTTCGGCGAACAATATTTTGGCAAGATCTTCCATCGATGCTATTTTCAATAATTTCTGACGTTGGAAATCTTTCTGTCGGGTGAGCAGTGAATCAAGGATATGTATGTAGTCAGAGGTATCTCCCTTTAGATCTTGGGCGACAACGATTGAACGGGAGAGTGTTGTTAGCAGCAGGAGCAGCAGGAGTTTTTTCAAAATCATCTCAATTGATTGGTATTTTGGAAATAAGGAATTTGGACAGTTTCAATTTTTGACAAATTTAATTCAAAAAAACATTCATCCAAATAAAAATGGTATCACCGGATAAATCGTAATCTGAGTTAGCGTTGTAAGCGGCTTGCATACTGTTTTTTTGAAAATGACGTTAGTTGTGTATGGTCAGAAGATTACTGAGAAATATATCTGTCGTAATATTGTGCGCCACCACCATATGTTGCGGACGTGTGCAGAAGGAACGTGATGCCGGGGAGGTAGCGACGGCGCGGGTGGATTATGCGGCGTTGCATTATTGGGACAGCTATGATTTCTCTTCTTGCGGATCAAGCCATGATTCCTTGGTTATGGAGAATGCGTTTTCCGTCTACGTGTCCTTGTTGGCGGAAACGGAGACGTCACACAGGGAAGCGGCAGTTGATTCGCTTCTTGTGAGGGTTGAACGCTATAAAGAGGGATATGAATTGATAAATGATATGGCGTGGCGGTATCTCGACGATCCAAATTCTCCATTCAGAGATGAAGATACGTTTATAATATTTCTGAGACATGCCGTACAGTCACAGGTTTTGCCTGAGGAGGCACGCATGCGGGCGAGATACAGGCTTGATCAGGCGATGATGAATCGTCCCGGTATGGCGGCGGCAGGATTCCCTCTGACCACCAGGGAAGGAGTGCGCATGGATTTTAGAGACGTGATCATGGGGGATACTACGCTTGTGATGTTTTATGATCCCGATTGTGACCAATGCAAGAAAATCTCCGGAGAATTGTCGCGTACTCCTTTGCCGGCGACGCTGAAGATTGTCGGGGTGGATGTAGCCGGCGACCGGTTGTTTTGGGAAAAGACAAAATGGAACTTTCCGGCAGACTGGGTTGTATGTTTTGCCGAGATATCACTTGAAGATGAGGAAATTTATCACTTTATGGCATTGCCCACATTTTATATGTATGATAAGGAAGGATGCATAATATTGAAGGATCCGTCTCCATCGCTGTTGTTTGAATGATGAAGTAATGTTGTGTGTAGTAGTAATTTATAATTGAAAATGGAACCTTTATTGAAAATTTTGATAAAATAATATGTTAAAAAATTTGCATAAGAAATGCTGATTGCTTAAATTTGTAACCGAAACCACGCTGATGTGCCGCGGTTGAAAACGGCACGGATGGGTGGGTTCAGGACATATTGGAAAGGCGTTTACACGCGCTTGTTTTTTGACGCATCTGAATCTCGCAAATTCAATCATCCTGTCAAAAAAACAATGCAACGGTAGATGCCCATGGGTATGTTATATTCCTTCTGCTGTTTTTCGGTTTACGGAAAACAGTAGAACTATAT
>JAIDJJ010000004.1 GCA_029052265.1 Muribaculaceae bacterium | reverse complement strand
TCGCGCCCTCTTCAACTTTCAAAATCTGCACCAAAATCGCCGCCCCTACGGCCTCGAAATTTTAAGGAACGCGCTCTGAATTTTCAGTGACATTTGGATTTAAGTTCCTATGTTTTCAAATGCAAACATTGGAACTTAAGCTCCCTGCCGATTTCCATTCTACTTACAAAAATTTTTATCTATATTTTTCAATATATATATTTTGTAAAACGTTTATTCAAATACGAATACCCCGCCTAAGACATGACAGACAGTTGCCGGTTATCCTTATTTTCCCCATTTTTTATACATTTTAGTCGAATAAAAACCGCTCACTTGCGTTTATCTAATGAATTTGCACAAATATCAAACCGGTTAATTTTCTTGACAACAATAACACCAAGGACAGTTCATGACTACCGGTTTTAATTTATGCACCACCATCTACCAAACAAGTAATGAATATTTTAGTAACAGGAACGGCAGGTTTTATTGGAGCGGCGGTAACCCGTCGTCTCCTCCGGGAGAACCATACAGTCATAGGCATAGACAATCTTAATGACTATTATGACCCATCTCTGAAACTCGCAAGACTCAAAAATCTTGGGATTGACACAGACTCCTTGAAGCCTGACACCCCTGTTATAAGCGTCTCCAATCCCGGTTTTTCTTTTATTAAGATGAATCTGGAAGATCCTGAAAAGACAACCGGGATATTCGACCGGAACAGGTTTGATATCGTAATACATCTGGCGGGACAGCCGGGCGTGCGGTACTCGATTTCCAATCCCCGCTCATATATCACCAACAATATCGACGTATTCGTAAATATTCTCGAAGGCTGCAGATGCAGCAATGTAAAGCATCTTGTTTTCGCATCCTCTTCAAGTGTTTACGGGCTTAATGGCAATGTGCCGTTTTCCGAGCAGTCAGGCATAGCGCATCCCGTAAGCCTTTACGCCGCCACAAAAAAGAGCAACGAGCTCATGGCACATGTATATTCACATCTATATAATCTGCCTGTCACCGGATTGAGATTTTTTACTGTCTACGGACCCTGGGGACGGCCTGACATGTCGCCACATCTATTTATTGACGCAATCCTTCACGACCGCCCTATCAAAGTGTTCAACAACGGCGACATGCTCCGGGATTTCACATTTATTGATGATATCGTCGAAAGTGTGACACGCATAGCCAAGATCATACCCCAACCCGACAATCAGTGGGATGCTTCAATTGCACGCCCCGATTCTTCTTGCGCTCCTTACAAAATATATAATGTAGGATGTCAGAATCCGGTACGCCTTATCGACTATATATCTTGTATAGAGACGGCTTTAGGGAAAGAAGCCAAGAAAATACTTCTGCCCATGCAACCCGGAGACGTCTACCAGACCAACTCTGATTCATCCGCACTCGCTGCAGCGACAGGATATTCACCTTCAACCCCTCTTGAAGCGGGAATACGAAAAACTGTCGAGTGGTTCAAAACATACTATTTCTCCTGAACATTGTCCCTTTTATCCTTTTTAAGCAAATATACGATAGTTTTTTCCAATTATTCACACATTGATTTTGTAGAGCGAAGCTTTTTTTGTATTTTTGCAACAAAATTGTGCATAGCACAGAAAGTTTAGATATTTATCATGGTAGATTACAAGAAACTTGGCCTTGTCAACACTAAAGAGATGTTTGCCAAGGCTGTGCATGGCGGATATGCCATCCCCGCATTCAACTTCAACAACATGGAGCAGCTTCAGGCTATTATCAAAGCCGCTGCTGACACTAAATCTCCCGTTATTCTTCAGGTTTCAAAGGGCGCACGCAACTATGCCAACCCTATCCTTCTCCGCTTCATGGCGCAGGGTGCTGTAGAATATGCAAAATCACTCGGATGGGAGAATCCTCAGATCGTACTTCACCTTGACCACGGTGATTCTTTTGAAATCTGCAAGGACTGCATCGACAATGGCTTCTCTTCCGTTATGATCGACGGCAGCCACCTTCCCTATGAGGAGAACGTTGCCCTGACTAAGAAAGTCGTGGACTATGCACATCAATATGATGTAACTGTAGAAGGTGAGCTCGGTGTTCTCGCCGGCGTTGAAGACGAGGTAAGCTCTGATCATCACACCTATACAGACCCTGAAGAAGTTATCGATTTCGTGACCCGCACCGGCTGCGACAGCCTCGCAATCTCAATCGGCACTTCTCACGGCGCTTACAAGTTTACTCCCGAACAGTGCACACGCGATCCGAAATCAGGTCTTCTCGTTCCTCCCCCATTGGCATTCGACGTGCTTGAAAAGGTTGAGGAGAAACTTCCCGACTTCCCAATCGTGCTCCACGGTTCTTCTTCTGTTCCTCAGGAATATGTCAAGATCATCAACGAGAACGGTGGCAAATTGCCTGACGCTATCGGTATCCCCGAAGAACAGCTCCGCAAGGCTGCCAAGATGGATGTCTGCAAGATCAACATCGACTCTGACAGCCGTCTTGCAATGAC
>JAIDJJ010000399.1 GCA_029052265.1 Muribaculaceae bacterium | reverse complement strand
GTCCATACGAGAAGGGAAGGCGGGATTGACAGATAGCTACTGCGTCATAGACAGGGGAGAAGTGTGGATAAAAGGGATGCATATTGCGGAATACTTCTACGGATCTTACAACAATCATGCAGCCCGAAGAGACCGAAAGCTCCTATTAAATAAAAAGGAAATAGACAAACTGACAAAACAATCTTCGGATGCAGGATATACAATAGTTCCGTTACGCATATTTATCAACGATAAAGGTTATGCGAAAATAGTCATTGGCGTTGGGAAAGGCAAAAAACAATATGACAAACGCCAATCTATCAAAGAACGTGAAGACAAAAGAAACATGGACCGATTGTTTAAGAAATAATCAATTTTGTTTTATATGGGATCTAATACCCTGGAACTTTTATCTCCAGCAACAAACGCTGATATTGCCATACAAGCCATCACACACGGTGCGGATGCAATATATATTGGAGCCACAAGCCATGGCGCCAGGAAATCTGCTGCAAATTCCATTGAAGATATTGCAAAGGTTGTCGATTTTGCCCACCAGTACCGTGCCAAAGTTTACGTGACAGTAAACACGATAGTGTACGAACATGAATTAAGGCAAGTGGAAAAATTATGCCTCGATCTATATAAAAATGGTGTAGATGCATTGATCGTACAAGATATGGCACTTCTTCGCCTGGATCTTCCACCGATTCCACTCCATGCAAGCACACAATGCGATATCCGAACTCCAGAAAAAGCACTCTTTCTACAAGAAGCCGGGTTTTCTCAGATTGTGCTTGCAAGAGAACTCACAATTCCCGAAATCAAGGCTATTGTAGACACTGTTAATATTCCGGTGGAATGTTTCGTTCATGGAGCTCTTTGTGTAGGATATTCCGGAAGGTGTCATGCAAGTTTTGCTACCTCAGGGAGAAGTGCCAACAGAGGAGAATGTGCCCAGATCTGTAGATTGCCATATACTCTAAAAGACCATTCCGGTAAAATATTAGCCAAAGACAAATACTTACTTTCTCTCCGAGATTTTAATGCTTCTGATCATTTGCAGGAACTTGTAGACGCCGGTGTGAGATCATTCAAAATCGAGGGCAGACTGAAAGAGATGGATTATGTAAAGAATATTACCGCGTTCTACAATCTTAAACTCAATGAAATCATTTCAATGAATCCTGAATCCTTGAGTAGAAGTTCTTTTGGCAAATCCGTCCCCTTGTTCACTCCATGTCCGGAAAAGAGCTTTAACAGAGGGTTTACAGAATATTTTTTATCTGACCGACGACCGGCAAACATCGCGTCAATACTCTCTCCGAAATCAATGGGAGAAATTATTAATGAAGCTTCTGATCTTCATAACGGAGACGGCATAAGCTATTTTGACCGTAACGGACAATACCAAGGAGTCAATGTAAACAGAATCGAAAAGGGGAAAATAATCACCGGTAGAAAAGTAGATATACCAAAAGGAGCGCAGATACATCGCACCTTTGATCTTCATTGGCAAAAAATGATGCAAAAAGAGTCTGCTGTAAGAAAAATCGGTCTTGACATAGAAATCGATAATAGCGGCGTAACTGCCAAAGATCAACGTGGAGTAATGGTACGCATTCCTCTTGATATACACACTGAGATTGCCAAAAACAGAATGGATTATAAAAATGAGTTTTCAAAATTAGGAAATACCATATACTCTCTCTCATCATATAAATCCACACTTTCTCATGATGTGTTCATACCTAAATCCGCAATAGGCGTCATCAGACGCAAAATTGTAGAAGCATTGGACATATCTAATAAAATTACTTATCCTATTGACCTAAGGCGTAAAGAAAATATGGCATTTCCTTTCCCGGCGCGTGCAATAGATTTTAAAGACAATGTTGCAAACTCATTGGCAACCCAAGTATATCGAGACCATGGTGTATCCAACATCGGTCAAGCATTAGAGTGCGGGAAAACATCTCTCACATATGGAACAACCCTTATGACTACGAGACATTGCATTCTGCGAGAACTTGGCATGTGCAAAAAGGTAAATCCTAAGAAATTTCAAGAACCGCTGACAATTTCAAATTCCTCCGTCTCCTTTACTCTTGAATTCGATTGCAAGAACTGTGAAATGCAGCTATTGTCTCATGCCCGTAAAAATATTCCAAACGGAGCCAAGCATAAATTCAGATAGACCCACTTTTAATATCCCATCATATGATGGGATATTAAGCCCGTATTATCATTACATGTGAC
>JAIDJJ010000398.1 GCA_029052265.1 Muribaculaceae bacterium | reverse complement strand
CTTTTATTACTTTTGTAAAAAATTAGGCAGTGATGGCTCAACCTCTAATTCCACTCCTACAGACACTCGACAGCAAAATCAACGACCTGTCTGCTGTGCATCAACGGCTTCATGCCCGCATTGATTCACTGGAAGAAGAGAACCGCAATCTGCGTATCGAACTTGAAGAAACCCGGGCACTGCTCCGCCAGGCGCAGACCGACGCCCAGTTTCTTACAATGTCTCACCGACTCGCAGCGTCGCCCGACACTATTATCAGCACACGGCGCCGCATTGCCCGATTGATTCGCACCGTCGACAAATGTATCTCCATGATTAAGGAGGAATGACGATGAAGAATACTGATCTCGTAAAAATGATATTAAATATAGGCGGAGAGCATATACCCCTCACCGTCCCTTTTGACCGTCAGGACGCCATGCGTGACGCTGAAAAAGCCGTGTCGCAACTATATGCGAAATGGCGGTCAGAACGTCCGACCCGATCAGATAAGGAAATTATGGCAATGGTTGCACATCAGTTTGCTTATCTATATCAGGGACTTCTCGCAAAATATGAGCATGCCATAGATATGGCGGCATATTGCGAACACAGGCTTTCTGAAATCATCGAAAATGAAAACAGCAAAGATTTCTGAAAAGCATTCGGCATTATATCTTTTTACCCCATCCCTGACGTGATTCTTCAATAACCGTTCCATTGCATCCGGCGGTCACAAATCTCCCGATACTCAGTGAGCTGAGATCCGGGAATATATTCATGCATTTATTTTTTTACATTTAATACCTTTAATAACAGATAATAACCGATTGACGCAATGGATACTGCAATATGGATCATAATCGCAGCTGCGGCTGCCGTCGCCGGATATGTATTAGCATCCGTCTTGGCAAGACGGAATGCTCGCTCGGCGGCAAATATTATTCTTGAAGACGCCCGCAGGGAAGCGGATATGGTCAAAGAGAAAAAAATCCTCAAGGCTAAAGAGGAGGAAATGAAAATTCTTTCAGAAGCTGAGAGAACCGCTTCCCAGAAAATTCAGAAAGCACAGGCGTCTGAGGCTCGCTCGCGCCAGCGCGAACAGCAGCTCAACCAGCAACAAGGGGAGCTCACCCGCAAAAAAAAGGAAATTGACGCCGCAAAAAGTCAGCTCGACGCCAGAGAACACCAGATAAATACCAGAAATGAGGAAGTGGAACAAATGCTGCGCACTGCACAGGAGGAACTGGAGCGTGTGTCAGGACTTTCTGCTGAAGAAGCCAAAGAAAAGCTTGTGGAGTCGTTAAAAGACGAAGCGAAATCAGCGGCTGCCGGCTACATCAATGATATTATGGACGATGCCAAGCTCACGGCATCAAAAGAGGCAAAGAAAATTGTCATCCAGTCTATCCAGAGAGTCGCTACAGAAACTGCGGTTGAAAATTCCGTGACCGTATTCCACATCGACAATGACGAGATCAAAGGAAGGATAATCGGAAGGGAGGGCAGAAACATACGTGCTCTCGAAGCCGCTACCGGAATAGAGATAATTGTAGACGAAAATCCTGAAGCTATAGTGCTTTCCGGCTTTGATCCCGTAAGAC
>JAIDJJ010000397.1 GCA_029052265.1 Muribaculaceae bacterium | reverse complement strand
TCGTGGGCTCGGAGATGTGTATAAGATTCTGCACGAAGACCCTATACCTACTGACGCCTCGGGTAGATATGTCTGGCTGGAAATCAAAGGCGTCGAAATTATTGAGATTACAAACTATCATGGCAAATAAAGATATGGCTCAGACAAGACAGTTTTTCGATCCTGCAAAGCTTCCGGTTGTTTATCATCCAGGCGAGACTCTTGAAGAAAAACTTCAGGAAATGGGAATGGGAGTGAAAGAATTTGCCACAAGGGTTTCCAAACCCGAAAAGACAATTATTGCAGTCGTAAAAGGCAAAAGTTCTATTACTCCAGATATGGCAGTCGCATTTGAGATGGTAACTAAAATACCGGCAACTATGTGGCTTCGCCATCAAAAAAGTTATGACGAATTTATAGCGCGTAAAAAGAGAGAAAAATCTCTTAAAGAAGGACTGTGTTGGGCAAAGAAGTTTCCATACGAAGAAATATCAAGTCTCGGGTGGTTCTCCGATATAACTGACGCACATGGAGACACAAAAAATATTGTTGATGTTTTATGTACATTCTTTGCCGTAAGTTCTCCGAAGGGTTGGGAGGATTTTTATCTCAATCAGAGACTTCGTGTAGCCTTCAGCATTTCGCTTGTTGAAGCTTGTGACCCCTATGCCCTTTCTGCATGGCTGCGTCAGGGCGAGATACAGGCTGGAGAAATATCTGTAAAGATAAAATATACACCCAAACTTCTCCGAGGTATTCTGAATGATATTGCTGAAATAAGAAAGTCTGCCACAACCGATCATCAAGAGCGGCTGGCATCACTACTTGGAAACGCCGGAATTAAGCTGATTTTCACAGAAACGCTTTCCTCAGCACCGGTCAAAGGATGCGCCAGATATATCTACGGTGTACCATGTATCCAACTTTCAAAAGCGTTTGAACATGAGTCAGATTTCTGGAATACTCTGTTCCATGAGATTGGACACATTCTATTACATGGCAAAAAAAACATCTTTATGGAAAATGTCAATTACGGTGACAAAGATCCAGAGAAAGAAAAGGAAGCTGATGAATTTGCAACCATATGGATGAACAGGTAACTTAAATCCCGACATAATGACGGACGGCTATATGCCGTCCGTTACTATAACGAAGAAAGAGGGATTTCATTCTTTCAGTAGATTTCTGTTTTCCGATGGAATATAATCTGACGACACCCTATTGGAAAGGTCAGAAGCATCCAATAATAGCGTACATACGGACGCAACTCCTCTCTCGGCATGACAACTTTCATAAATATTCGTGTTTTGCCAGATCGGTTACTTGCCTTACAAACTCTGTTTTTGCTTCTGTATATCCATCACGGTTGTTTCTGTACTTGGGCAACAGTGATAATTTCAACCGCTCATATTCTTTGCCAACTTCTGGATGAGCAATCAGATAATCGCGAAAAAAGATTTCATCGTTGTCTCCGGATATATGAAAATGGATATGGAATACCTTCTCCGCATAACCCTCCGGCGTATACCCTTTGTTGAAACTGACACGTCTTTCAGATTCCGACATACAAACATAACCGCCACCCTCCATTATAGGCTTTATCAACAACCGGTCAATATCGGCTGAAACCTCAACAAGAATATCGACTATAGGTTTGGCGTAAATATCGGGCACTGCGGTACTACCTATATGATTAATGGTTGGATTATAACCTGAAAGCAATGCTGACAGAAGAGCTATCTCCTCGCGTGCCCAATATTTCCATTGAGGATTATGTGGGACCAGAACTATGGGAAACAATTGCCACAGTTCTTCCAATGTCATATCCTTAAGAGTTTTCTTATCTGATTCCATTTCCTTAAAAGAATACCTCCCGTTTTCAATGGAGAAATTGATAAAGTGGGTATTGCCCAAACCCGCCAATCCTCGGGTTTTACATACATCGGCAATCAGCACGTCCTGTCCTATAACGGCAAGGACTACAAGGTAGATATGCTTAATTGGTACACCCTTGTCTGTTCTCCCCAGGGATGATAGCAGTTGCCTATGTATGAGAATCCGAATTTTTCATAATAGCCGATATGGTCGGTGCATAAGTTCAAGGTCTTGAACCCAATTTTGCGGGTATCGTCAATAGCTTTACAGATTAATTCGTATCCAAGATTGTGACCTCGATCTTTCTCCTCTACATACAATGCAGCAAGCCACGGATACAAGTCCATTCTGGAATTGAAATCATTTGTCACAAGTCCGGCACAGCCGATAATGTCATCACCTTCATTTATCAACAGATACCATTGTGGAAGTGGGTTTTCGGCTGTAAGGCAATTCCTGAGACAATCATCATAAACAGCCATTGATTCTTCCGTTGCCCACTTGCTCTGGAAGTAAGATATTGCCCGTTCAAGATAATTGGGCTCTTCTCTGAGAGATATAATTCTTATATGTTTCCCATTCATAACTATGTCACATTTAGAGACAGTAAATGCATAAAAAAACAATATCCAAGATTATCTGTTTCTATTCAAAAAAATTGCAGTCAGTTCGGGGCTGCTCAGCATCATGGCTGACGAGTCTTCGAGGTTTTCCTGTCTATTATAAAAATCT
>JAIDJJ010000396.1 GCA_029052265.1 Muribaculaceae bacterium | reverse complement strand
ATGGGTGGATGGATGGTGTGATGGATGGAAGGATGGGTGGACGGATGGTGGGTGTATGAATGGATGCATGATTGGATGAGTGGGTGCATCGATGGGTGGATGGATGAATGCATGAATGGATGGATTTAAGTATTTATCTATTAAACAAATGAATCATACAAAAATAAAAATATAGATGAAATTTATAATTTGTTTTTGTTGTTTCAATACGGATTTCGTGGCAAAGTTACTAAAAAAAGTTTAAAAACGCCTACTAATTGCCGCCGTATATTGAGGTTAGGTTTGAAATATCATGAAATTTAACTAATTTTGTCGCGTAAAAGTCCCTATCCGTGACACTCGTGGCGGGATAAATTTCATAATGATCATCTTATTGTTAAAAAGTGAAAAAGACGTATATATCGCTTTTGTTGGCATCCGCGGTTCTGACAGCCGGTGCGGACACTCTCGATGATGCTGCAGGCAAATTGATGGAGGGTGATTATTGGCAGGCTCAGAAATTGCTCGAGAAAGCGGTTGCCGCTAATCCTAAAGTGAAGAACTCTCCGCAATATATCTATCTTTCCGGAGCTTGTGAGTTTGAGGCTGGAAATTATGAACGTGCAGGAAAATTGCTTTCCGAAGCTAAGAAGAAAGGGGCTGCCGCGGCTAATCTGTATTTGGGGCGTCTGGCTTTCATGAATTATGATTTCGACACGGCTTCTGATTTTTATGGTGATTTCAGGGCGTATGTAGAGAAATCGAAGCGACCCGGATTGGAATCGGTGGCCGAATAGGCACGGCAGCTTGCTGTGGCGGAAAGCGCTCTCGGGCGAGTGGAGGACATAGTGGTCATCGATTCGTTGGCTCTCCCGAAAGATACATTCTTTAAATCGTATAGGCTGCCGGAATCTGCCGGCTCTCTTCTGCTGCCGGAAGAAATTCCATTTGAGGGTAATCCGGAGGGGAGAATGGCTTATATAAATGAAGGGAAAGATTTTTTGATGTGGGGGGAGCCGGACAGCGTCGGAAATGTCAGGCTTGTTGAGAGCTTACGTCTTCTTGACGGGTCATGGCAGACTCCTGCCGAGACTTCTTCTGCCCTGAACAGGGGCGGATATGCCGACTATCCGTTCATGATGGCTGACGGGGTGACGTTGTATTATGCTTCTGACGGCAACGATTCAATGGGCGGATATGATATTTTTGTAGCATCGCGGGATGCCACTACCGGAGAGTATCTCCAGCCACAGAATATCGGTATGCCATTTAACTCGCCATATGACGATTATATGCTTGCCATAGATGAGGAAAACGGCGTGGGATGGTGGGCTACAGATCGCAATTTGCTTGGAGACAAGGTGACGGTTTATGTCTATC
>JAIDJJ010000395.1 GCA_029052265.1 Muribaculaceae bacterium | reverse complement strand
CCACCAATCTTGCTTCTTCACGCATACACAGTGTAGGATGCGGCGGAGGTGGCTGTTATTATGGCGGAGCAATCACCAACGCCCTCGGTATGTCGCCATTGCTCACTCCGACTCTGGAGCCTGGCAGCGACATGTATAACCAGCAGATGGCATTCTATGCCGCCAATTCCAATTACGTTCCCCGCTATGATGCTAACGGCAACCTTTATACTGTTCCAGAGGCATTCGGCGGCGGTTATCAAGAGCTTACCAACCCTCTTCAGGGATGGTCATATCCTGCAGAAAAGAACTGGAGCCACAAGATTGTGGCAAACTTCAATGCTGAGCTTCAGATATGGGATGCCATCAAATATCGTATCAGTTTCGGTGGTGATTTCGGATTCTGGGGTAACCGAGGACATAACGAGGCTGCCTATTTCAGTAACCTGAACTATCGTTCTGCTGATCAGGCTTCAGCATGGGACAACTGGAATAAGGGATGGACATGGCAGCTTGAAAATGTCATCACATATGAGAAGACTTTTGCTGAAGACCATAATTTAAGTGTTGTGTTGGGTCAGACAGCCAAGGAGGCTACCGGATGGTGGATAAACGCAAGCGCCAACAAGCTGATGAACCTTGACAAACCATACGTTGACACAGCGTTGGCTCAGCCTAACTCAGGCAAGGACGGTGAAAGCCGCACAGGTAACGCCGGACCTAACAATGCATGGCCTCGCCTGGCTTCTTATTTCGGACGTTTAAGCTATGACTATGCCAATCGCTACATGTTGCAGGTGACTGTACGCCGTGATGGTTCTTCACGATTCGGCATCAACAATAAATGGGCAACATTCCCCTCTGTGTCTGCCGGTTGGAATTTTACCAATGAATCGTTCCTCGCAGGTAAGGCTCCATGGCTTACAGCCGGTAAGCTCCGTCTGAGCTGGGGTAAGAACGGTAATGAGAATATAGGTGATTTCCGTTATACCGTGCTTACCAATGGCGGCAACAACTACTATTTCGGTCCCGAGGGCTCTCCTCAGACTTATGGCTCAAAGGCTTCCGGTCTTGCCAACCCCGACCTGAAATGGGAGGAGTCAGAACAGTATGACGCGGGTCTTGACTTCGGGTTTATGAACAACTCACTTCAGTTTACTGTAGACTACTATTACAAGAAGACCATCGGCATGCTTATGGAAATGCAGATACCTAACTATGTAGGTGAGTCTCTTCCTATCGGCAACGTCGGCAAGATGTCGAACCAGGGTGTAGAAATGGAACTTCGCTGGAACTCCCGTTTCGGAGAATTTAACGTGAACCTTGCCGGCAATCTTTCTTGGATGAAGAACAAACTTATCTATCTTGGCAACGCCAATGGTTGGGCTACAGCACAGAGCAACGCTACCGCCGGCGATATCGCCCGCTATGCAGATGGAGAAGTGTTCCCATATTTCTATGGATTTAAGACCGGGGGTGTGTTCCAGAACCAGGCTCAGGCTGACGAATACAACCAGAAATACAACCTCACGGAAGCGAATACTGAGTATTATGCCCGTCCCGGCGACCTGATCTTCCTTGATACTAACGGTGATGGCACAATAAATGCCGATGACCGCACTAAGCTGGGCAAGGGTCTTCCCGACTGGACATACGGTTTCCACTTCGGTGTAGACTGGAAAGGACTCTCTCTCACGGGTTACTTCCAGGGTGTCTGGGGCAATGAAGTGTATGATGCTTCCCTCCGTGGCGACACACCTGCAAAGAACCTCCCTGCATGGATGCTCAACCGTTGGACCGGCGAAGGCTCAACAAACCAGTATCCTATTTACCGCCTGAGCGACCAGCACAACTATAAATCTTCCGATCTCTATGTGCATAACGGTGCTTATCTCCGTCTTGCCAATCTGACTCTCAGTTACACTCTGCCCACTCAATGGGTAAACAAACTCGGATTGTCGAACTTCAGACTGTTTGTGATGGGTGAAAATTTTTTCACAGCCACCAAATATCATGGCTTCACTCCTGAGGTAGGCGACGGCACTGCTATCGGTATCGACTACGGCAACTATCCTGTGGCTCGCACATGGACTGTCGGTTTCAACGTATCTCTCTAACCACAATCAAGAACCTATAATTATTATGAAACTTAATAAAACATTAATAGCGGTTTCCCTTCTTGCCTTGGGTGGCACGATGACTTCGTGCGATTCCGAATGGCTCGAGATTCTGCCTAAGACCGAAGACACTATCGAGGTCTACTACACTAATGACGACAAAATTCAGGAGGCGCTCACTGCTGCCTATGACCCGATGCATTGGTTTGACTACGCCAACAACTACTGCGGTCTGAACATATATCCGGAGGTACTGTCTGACCAGTGCTATCCCGGCGGTGGTGACGCCAACGATATGGCGCAGTATAAAGGGGTGTATAACTTCAATATCTCCACCACGCAGGTTCTTACCTCAAACTGGGAGAACGCATATTCAGGTGTGAAGCGCTGCAACGACGTGATTTTCTACATGGACAATTACTGGGTGAAAGATGAAAGTCATGGCTGGACACAGGAAAAACAAGATTTCTACAAGAGCCAGGTTCTGGCGTTGAGAGTGTTCTTCTACAATCAGCTGTGGCACTGGTGGGGCAACATCCCTTATTATTCGGAAAACCTCAGCGCAAGCAACGGCTACACAGGTGTGCAATATTCACATGATGAGGTCTATCAGTTCCTCATAGAGGATCTGGAGAGCATCATAGCAGCCGACAATCTTGAATGGAAAGCCAAGACAGGAGAGGAAGGTCATGTCACACTGCCTTTCGTATATATGCTCTACACTGAGATTGTCATGTATCAGAACGACGAAACCCGTTTCGGCAAGTGTCTTGAATATATGAAGAAGATTATCGATTCTTCAGAGTACGGTCTTGTCGACGATTATGCAAGCATCTGGGAGGTGGAAGGAGAATGGTGCAAGGAGTCGATTTTTGAAATCAACTACTCAAGTTTCCAGGCTAACCGTGGCTGGAGCTGGGGCGGTGTCTGCGGCGGTACTGTCGTGCCTGCAATGATAGGAGCCCGCGGCTATGACGGAAGAGACGGCATCCACAATGGCAACGGTTGGGGATTCGGCACTGTGCGCAAATCCTGCTACAAATCTTTTGAAACCGGTGATGTTCGTCGCGACGCATCAATCTGGGAGCCTGAGCCGGGTTCTTATCAGGCAGGATATCAGGACACAGGTTATTTCCTTGGCAAATATTCTCCTATGGATAAAAACAATAAGGACGCCACAGGCGACAAGACCCTAAACTATAACAATAACCTCCGTCTTTACCGTTATTCCGAGGTTCTGCTTAACGCAGCCGAACTCGCAGTGCGCGGTGGCGGTGCAGGCGATGCACAGGGATGGCTCGATCAGGTGCGCAGCCGTGCAGGGTTGGGTTCAAAACCGGCTACTCTCGCCAATATTCTCGACGAGCGTAAATTCGAGTTCCTCGGCGAAGGGAAACGTTATTGGGATATCCTCCGTTCCGGTCTTGGCGAGACTCTTCTCGTGCCTGACAACGAACTTGACGATCCTACGATGAACCGTCAGCAGTCGTACAC
>JAIDJJ010000394.1 GCA_029052265.1 Muribaculaceae bacterium | reverse complement strand
TCAAGTGTTGCCATTGTATTTGATGTTTGTTGTAGAGTGTCATACTACGATATTGACTTCGGGGGGTGGCGGCGGAAGCTCGCTGAGTGTGGTGGCTTCTGCACCGGTCTCTTCCACTTTCATGCTGCCGGAGCTGACTGAAGCGGAAACCCATTTGAAGAAAGCCTTGATAGTTGCACTGTCAGCTGTGTCAAGAGATACAACGCATTCAGTGATTTTCTTCAAGGTATCGGTGTTTGCGCCCGCACCTGCTGCGCATGCCACGACCATACCCCATTTGCGCTTCTTGAATTCGGCGAGACCTTTGTTGAGGTCATCGGTAGGTTCGCCGTCGGTCATAATGAACACGAGTGGTTTCCAGTCACCTTTCTTCTCCATTGTCGTTTTTGTCACTTCCTGATCAGCCTTCTGAGCCAGGAGGGCAAGAGCCTCACCGAGGGCGGTACAACCGCTTGCCTGAATATTCGGCTGTTGGAATGCAGAAAGTTCTGTCAACGGAGCCACCTGTTGGGCGCTGCTGTCAAAAGTGATTATACTGAGGTAGGCAGTTTCGAGAGCATAGGGATCCTGACGCAGTGTTGAAACCAATACCTGGACTCCATTCTTCACAGCCTCTATCGGTTCGCCATACATTGAACCCGAGCAGTCAAGAAGGAGGTATACGGGAAGTCTTCTCATATTATATTATTTTGCATAGTTTGTGGCGATACGCTGTATGGTCTCGCATAAATTTTTGTCCGGGAATGCATCTCCGATGGCAGAGAACTTCCATTCTCCGTTTCTTCTGTATAATTTGCCCATGATCAGAGAAGTCATTCCCTTGTATTGCGGAGATGCCGCCACATCGTATGACGCGAATACCTCTTTTACCTTGGATGGCGTCCCTTCATACATGCGGATAGACGCATAAGGGATTTGAGAGAAATCTTCTTGACCACAGTTGTTGAGGAAGAAAAATATTTGGTTTACAGCCGGATTTACGCGGTTGAGATCCACGGTTATGATTTCATTGTCGAGACCGTCGTCACCGTCCTGATCACCCTTCAGGTCATCGCCACTGTGGTGCAGGGCTAAATCGTTGGAGTCAATCTTGCCGGGAGGCATGCCATATCGGGCAAGAAACGCGCGATTGTAA
>JAIDJJ010000393.1 GCA_029052265.1 Muribaculaceae bacterium | reverse complement strand
ATTTTCCATAGATTTGACATATTTGGCAAGCCTCTTCGCCGTTGTCTCTCCTACATTCGGAATTGAAAGGGCATATACCACTCTTTCAAACGGAACATTCTTAGATGCTTCAATTCCCTCGAGAATTTTGATTGCTGTCTTTTCCCCGATGCGGTCGAGCGTTTCAAGTTTCTCCTGTGTGAGATCATACAGATCAGCTATGCGCTCCACAAGTCCGCAATCAAATAGCAACTCAGCCGTTTCTTCCCCGATGCCGTCAATATCCATCATTCTTCTTGCACAAAAATGTTCAATCTTTCCTGTGATCTGTGGGCGGCATCCATAATGATTGGGACAGCACCATGCCGCATCCCCATAAATTCTCACAAGAGGCGTCCCACAGACAGGACAATTGGATACGAATCGTATGGCAGAGGCATCCTGTTGACGTCTGGATTTATCGACTCCGGTGATCTTTGGAATTATTTCCCCTCCTTTTTCAACATATAACCAATCACCTTCATGGATATCAAGTTCCTGAATGATATCGTCATTATGAAGAGATGCCCTTTTTACAATAGTGCCGGACAGCAATACGGGTTCAAGGTTGGCTACAGGAGTGACAATACCCATTCTTCCGGTTTCAAACGACACAAAACGTAAGAGAGTGCAGGCATTTTCCGGATTAAACTTAAATGCTATCGCCCAGCGAGGAGATTTAGCAGTGAATCCAAGATTCAACTGTTGTCTCAAAGAATTGATCTTAAACACGAGTCCATCAGTCGCTACGGGAAGTTCACTTCTTTGTTTGTCCCAATAATTTATGAAATTGTTGACATCTTCAAGAGACTGCAACATAGACATATTTTTCGACACCTTAAATCCCCATTTGCGAGCAGCTTCCATATTATCATAATGATTGTCATATGGAAGATTGTCGCTCATAAGATAATAGAAGCGGGCATCAAGATGGCGTCTGGCGACTTCTCTGGAATCCTGCATTTTCAACGTGCCGGATGCGGCATTACGGGGATTGGCAAAGAGAGGTTCCTCATTATATGCCCTTTCAGCATTAAGTTTTTCAAAAACTTCCCAGGGCATCAATATCTCTCCGCGTATTTCAAATTCATCAGGCCAGTCTCCAGGTTGTAGACGCAAGGGAATACTTCTGATAGTCTTGACATTTGCAGTCACATCATCGCCTTGTGTGCCGTCTCCTCTTGTCACAGCCCGCACCATCATACCGTTCTTATATGTGATCGATATCGAGGTGCCGTCAAATTTCAATTCGCCCACAATGCTGAATTTTTCTCCTTGCAGAGCCTTGCGAAGACGTTCAAACCATTCGTCAACTTCCTCAATCGAATAAGAATTGGAAAGCGACATCATGGGACGGGCATGTACCACATGTTCAAAACCCTTTGTCAAATCTGAGCAAAAACTATGAGTGTGAGAAAAAGGATCGGAGTAATCCGGTAAAGCATT
>JAIDJJ010000392.1 GCA_029052265.1 Muribaculaceae bacterium | reverse complement strand
TCTTTTCTCCTCAACTTATAGTGGAGTTTGGTTGTTTGAATTATAAGGGGTTGAAGTGAGTGAAATGTGTCTCTTATATAAAGATATGAAAAAGTTGAACATTGGATGATGAAAAAATGTTTTTTTAACACTTCTTGGCTCAATATTTGTAAAAGAAAAAACAAACAATTATCCACAATGGGAAAGAATAAGAATAAAATAGATCAAGATAGCCGTTTCGAAGACGCGGAAGAAAAAGTCACTTCTGCGCCTGAGGAAGTATCTTCGGAAGATGTAGTTTCCGGAGTTGAAAACGAAAGCGAATCCGGTTCGTCCGCTTCTGTAGAACCAGATTCCCTTGAAAAGCAAGTGGCTGACCTCCAGTCGCAAGTTGAGAAAGAGAGAAGGGAGTATCTTTTCCTTATGGCGGAATTTGATAATTTCCGCAAGCGTACGCTCAGAGAAAAAAGTGAGATCATCAGGAATGCGGGAGAGAATGTGTTGAAAGGACTTCTTCCGATCATGGATGATTTTGAAAGAGGACTTAAGGCTGCGGAAACAAGTGGCGACAGCGAGGCAATGAAGGAGGGGATGTCCCTTATCTATAACAAGCTGAAAAAGTATCTTGCCCAGAACGGGGTTAAGGAATTTGATCCTTCAGAAGACACTTTTAATGCCGACAAGCATGAAGCAATCTCGGTAGTCCCGGTTCCGGACGAAGACAAGAAGGGAAAGATTCTCGACACTGTAGAAAAGGGTTACATGATCAACGACAAGGTTCTGCGACATGCAAAAGTCGTGGTGGCACAGTAACGGGTCTAAAATTTATCAACCAGTCGTAACCAAAATAAGGAGGCGAGAGCCATGGCAGAAAAGAGAGATTATTATGAGGTGCTTGGCGTATCCAAAGGTGCGAGCGCTGACGAAATAAAGAAAGCATATCGTAAGATGGCAATCAAGTATCATCCGGACAAGAACCCGGGTGATAAGGAAGCCGAGGAAAAATTCAAGGAGGCGGCTGAAGCTTATGATGTGCTTAGCGACGCGAACAAACGTGCCAAGTATGATCAGTTCGGACATTCCATGGGTCCTCAGGGATTCGGTGGAGGTGCCGGCGGTTTTTACAGTGGCGGTGGGATGTCGATGGAAGATATCTTCGCTCATTTTGGCGACATTTTTGGAGGCAGAATGGGAGGATTCAGTGGCTTTGAAGGCGCAACGGGGGGACGTCCGCGTCAGCATGTCAACAAAGGTACGGATCTGCGCATCACAGTCAAGGTGACACTCAAAGACATAATGAACGGAGTTGACAAGAAACTGAAGCTTCCCCGGATGGTGGCTTGTTCGCATTGTAAAGGTACAGGCGCTAAAGACGGGACAGCCTTCCATACTTGTCAGCGATGTCATGGCACCGGCTATATCACCAGGGTGCAACAGTCGATCTTTGGAGCTGTTCAGAGTGAGGCGGTATGTCCGGAGTGTAACGGTGAAGGAAAGATCATAACAGAGAAATGCACATACTGCAACGGTTCAGGAATAGAGCGTAAGGAAGAGGTTGTCAGCTTCCACATTCCCGCAGGAGTTGAAGACGGTATGACTTTGACACTTCGGGGACAAGGTAATGCCCCGCGCCATGGCGGTGTGAACGGAGACCTGCTCATAGTCATTCAGGAAGAAAAAGATCCGGAACTTATCCGTGATGGCAATGACTTGATTTATAATCTGATGCTTGATTTTCCGACAGCTGCTTTAGGAGGGAATGCCGAGGTGCCGACAGTAGACGGCAGGGCGCGCCTTAAAATTGCGGCAGGTACACAGCCCGGTAAAGTGCTCCGTTTAAGGGGTAAGGGTCTGCCCGAAATGAACGGTGGTGGCAGAGGTGATCTTCTTGTGAATGTTATGGTTTATGTGCCGGAATCATTGACAGATGCAGAGAAATCTGCAATAGAGAGTCTTCAGAATGCTCCTAATGTGGTTCCCACGGAATCTACATCAAAACGTATATTCTCACGCCTCCGACATATTTTCAACAAGGAAAATCGTGGCGAATGATAGATTTCCTCTGTTTTTCATAAAGAGGAGTTCGGCTTGAAAAATAGTATATACATGTGGAGCCGGATAGGGTTCAAACCCTATCCGGCTCCACATGTATATACTATTTTTATATACACAAATCCGAGCCCACCAGACCCGACGATAT
>JAIDJJ010000391.1 GCA_029052265.1 Muribaculaceae bacterium | reverse complement strand
CATCATAAATATCAAAAATCTGCTCGACAAATCCTCTCAATTCCTTCGACAAATAAATTTAAACAGTTTCTAAGAAAAAAGTCTAAACAACTTCGATTGCACACAAAACGGGTGTACGTGTTAATAAGTAAACGGATAACCGCCCCTATGGTTCGTTTCGCCATCAATTAAATGTTGTTCCCCGTTTAAAATATATCCCGGTCATGCATCTTCCGCTGTTGCCGGAGGATGCATGACCGGGATATTGCAATTAGGATAGCCGGGTGTCAGAGGTCGGCGATCCTGCCGGAGAGGATGCAGGCACCTGTGCTGTTTTCCCGGATGAAGAAGAAGAAAGGACGGTCGAGTCTGACATGCTGTTTGCTTCCGGGTATAGGTGCCAATAAATCCAATTCTCCGGAAGTGACTGCAGCCAGTTTTGCACCGGTTTCATCTATTTCCAGATTTGCAGCCTGTTTAAAACGAATTGCTCCGGAGGTCTCCTTTTCAAACATTGTGACATCAAGACCGCTAAAAATACCATCGAGTCCTCCCGCTTTAAATATATCGTCAAGACTCAGTTCGTTTCCTGCTTTGAATCTGGGCATGTCGACAGCAAGATCGCATTCCACTGCATTGTCTTGCAGATCTTGTATCGCTTCAGGGGTAAGTAGTTGGATTGCCTCATTGACGGAAATTCCTTCGCGAGGAACTATCCCGATAAAAGAGAACGATCTGTTGCCGAAAGGAAGATAGAATATTTCGAAAGAGTCATCGGAGTTATATAATCTGCTTCTATGAGAAGCGTGCATCATGTCTACTTCCTTTGATCCGTTTATGCCATGAAACATTTCTTTTTTTGTATTCTCTTTTAGAAAAGTTTCATCGCGCCATTTCCCTTTGAAAAATACCGCGTTCAGCATGATAGCCATGGATAATGGATCGATTTCGTCAAACATTTCAGGTATCAGTCCGTTGGTTTTCGCTGAGCACCATTTGTTGATGGCATTGGCGATCTCCTTTCCTTTGTTGAAATCAGCGTAGTTGATTTCACCCTGATAGGAAAGATTGATCAGGGAGGAAAAGTACTGATTTAATTTGTAATCTTTATTGACCCAGATTGCATTGGCGATTTTCATTTCAGACCGTTTGTCAACCGTAGGAAGTTGGGAAAGAAGAATTTCCGACAGCCCGTTCAAGTCATTCAGGTCATTCACGCCGAGATATTTCAAAATTTCCGATTTTGCCTCATCATCGACTCCGTTTGCCAACATGGCAAGCACCATGGAAGCTGAAAGAGGAGATACGACTGTATTTTTGGATAGTATCTCATCGTTTGAATCAACATACTTTATAGCGTCAAGAGTATAGTTGATGTAGAAATCATGCAGATTATCAGCTGCCGAACGTGTATCACCTGTGAGAACAATCTCCGTATGCTCATTCCGGTCAAGCTCGTCATCGATGACATCGGATTGTGATGTGCACGCACACGCAAAAAACAACGGCAGCAAAAAAGTAAATTTATTCAATTTGTACAGATTCAGTTTCATAGTTATTAGGTATTTATGATTGAGAGAATGTTTATTCTATGTCAGCACGTTTAAAGATAGTGTGATTCAAATTAAAGTTCCATCCTCCGGCATTCCATTCGGAATCGTATGGATAATAAAAGACTCTGTTTTCGTATTCATAATATCCCCAATTCATGGAAATGCCGGTATTGGTCTGTAAAGTGCTTTCGACCTCGTTGGTGTAAGCCCAGAAATGAGCCCTATAAGGAATAAAGGCAAGATTTTAAGGAGATTTTTCATAATGTTTGGTTTTATATTATATTTGCAAATATATAATTATTTTTTTTGAAAAATACAATTTTTTTAAATGTTTTTAATAGGTGAAATTAATATTATATTAT
>JAIDJJ010000390.1 GCA_029052265.1 Muribaculaceae bacterium | reverse complement strand
GCCGGATAGGGTTCAAACCCTATCCGGCTCCACATGTATATACTATTTTTATATCAAGCAAGCTTTGCATTGACAACTTTCCCATTATGTATCTGAATGAAAAGAGGAGTGCCGAGAGGAAGAGATGTGTCCATTTTGTAACGGTGAGGTTGTAGCCAATAGTTTTTACCCTCGTTATCAGTCACTCGCCATGCAATCGTTGTATTTGAATATCCGGCAGACATGTCCGTCTGAGAAGGTTGCTTATGATAGGTCTTTACAACATATAGAGCAGGGAGGGAATTGTAGACGTCTTCATATGCAAGATGCTCTACCTTTTTATATATTCTTTCAGGATTTTCAGGTATGGTTTGCGCAGGGATTTTCTTTTGCAGATAATCTATTTTTGCGGGGAGATGCCATCCGTTGGATTCATATATGCTTTTAATTTTTTGCAACTCCCAAAGGGCTTGAGGGAACGCTCCCCGGTCTATGAGAATTTCGGCAAGGGAGATTCTTATTTTCCCTTTGAATTGTTCTTTCCCGGGAGCACTCAAAGCTTTATATAATATTGATACACAGAGGTGGGGATTTTCATTAGGGGATATTAGCGAAGCGAGCCTGCTCCATAAAAAGAATTTTCCAGGAGCCATCAAAATGGCATTACGCAATAAGGACGCTGCTTGTTCTGTCTCGTTGCAAATTATATGTACTGTAGCACGTTGATTGAGGACGTTAACGGAATCAGAATATTCGGATACTGCTTTGTCAAAAAAATTCATGTATTTTTGAGACGGTGCGGTGTTGGTATTCTCAAATTCGTCAACGCAGACGGTGATAAGTTTTTCAACAGTTGAACTTAACTGTTTGTCGTCAAGTTTTTTCCGGTTCCAGTCTCCAGGACGCAGATTCTCAATATCCCACAAATCAGCAAACTTAATTATTGAGAACTTTGTTTTGATTTCATTGCTGTTCGGGTATGAAAGATTCTTGGCGTCCTTATATAGTCTGATTGCTTGCGTAAGAATCATCGAATGAAGTTTATGTGGCACCGTAAGTTTGAGTTTGAAATAGCGGGCAAGCATTTTTTTTCTTGATTCTATTTCGCCGTCTCCGGTCTGGAGGAGGGCATAATATATGATCCAGCCGAAAGCATAATGGCTTTTTTCAGGTAGGGAACCGTTGTCGTGGTATTGAGAAACGATGTTATAAACAGCGACGGCATCGCCGCTTTTTGCTTTGTCAAACCCGTCTGAAACAAATTTGTATATGTGTGAGTCTGTCATGATGAGGAATGTATAAAATAATTTGTCTGTAAATTAAGTAAATAATATTGGAATCTGCAAAATTTTTGCCGTTTAAGCTCCCCGGAGATGAGTTATTTCGGGAATTGGTGTATAATTATCCCTAAAACAAAATAAATATAAATTGGATATTTATTTTCTTTAAGTTAACTCTTATTAACATATGTATATTCAAATTAATTAAAAAAATGTTATAAATTTGTGACCGTGATGGAATATTGCCATGCTCAGACGTGATGTCATAATCATGGTAAGTTTTCAGACATAACCAAATTGAAAGCATCTTGATGCGAATCAGATACTTTCTCCATGAAGACCTAACAAATACTTGTGGCAAAACTATTGTCCAACTAACTTTTAACTTAAAAATTAAATACACCAAATGAAAGGCAAACAGAAGAAGCGCATAATTGTGGTTGGTTTCTCGATGTTATTTTTGGGATTGTTTCCGCAATATGTTGACGGAAGACTGTTCGGTGGAAAAAAACAAAAGTCATCGGAGACTAAAGTTGAACTCACAAAAGAACAGAAAGACAGTGCGGAATTTCACAAAGGTTTAAAGGAAGCCGAAATTCATAAGGGAATGATAGATGCCTATCTTAAAAAAGACGGCACGTTGCTTTTTGGTCTTCCCGACAGTGTGTTTAATCATACCTATATGCTTGTGAGCCGGGTGAACGGAATTTCCGACACAGGAGATCTTGTTGCCGGACAAATGAATATCACCCCTTTGGTCATAAGGTTTTCAAAAGACAATAACAGCGTTTACATGCATATTGTCCAGGACGCGGCTGTTGTTGCGGAAAATGATCCTATAAAGTCATCGTTTGATACCAATTTTTTGGATCCGATTGTCAAAGGCTTTAAAATCAAGGAAAAGATTGGAGGCAAAACAATAATAGATGTTACGGAGTTTTTCAAGGAAGACGAGAAAATAATTTCTCCGATCAAGCAGACCGACCCTATAACAATGGTGCTCAGCGGCAAAAAAAGCATTGACGGGTCATATTATGGTGATGGTTCTACAATTAAGAAAGTAAAATCGTTTCCTGAAAACATAATGGTCGAGAGCCAGCTTGCGTATACTACAAAAAAAGCAAGGAGCCCCTATACGGTATCGGTTTCACGTTCTATCGTTAAACTTCCCGATGAACCTATGCGTCAGCGCCTTCAAGACAACAGGGTAGGGTATTTTTATGAAATGAAGGAACTATATTCTTCAAAACTCGACGGTTCTAAACCATATCAGATAATCAATAGATTCCGTCTTGAGCCGAAGGAAGAAGACATGAAAGCCTACTTTTCAGGGCAACTTGTTGAACCGAAAAAGAAGATAATATTTTATGTAGATTCCGCATTTCCGGAGAAATGGCGTCCGGCTGTGAAAGAAGGTATCGAATATTGGAATGCTGCATTTGAGGCTGCCGGATTCAAAAATGCTGTCGAGGCAAGAGATTATCCATTGGATGATCCGGAGTTTGATCCGGATGATGTGCGTATGAATTGTGTGAGATATTGCGTAACTCCTACAGCAAATGCAATGGGACCTTCGCATGTGGATCCTCGCACAGGAGAGATTCTCGGGGCTGATGTGATATGGTACCATAATGTTATTTCATTGGTTCATGATTGGCGTTTTGCACAGACAGGAGCTGTAGACTCACGCGTGAGGTGTAAGACATTTGCAGATTCTGTAATGTATGAATCTCTTACATATGTGGCAGCCCATGAGATCGGGCATTGTTTCGGACTGATGCACAACATGGGGGCAAGCTACGCCTTCACTATTGATAACCTTAGAGATCCGGAGTTTACACAAAAATATGGTACGACCCCTTCTATAATGGATTATGCCCGTAACAATTTCGTTGCACAGCCCGGCGACAGGGAAAGGGGGGTAAGGCTCACACCTCCGCCGGTAGGCGTATACGACATTCATGCAATAAAATGGGGATACCGTCTAATTGATGGAGTTGACGACATGTTTGACGAAAAGCCGATACTTGACAAATGGATACGTGAGCACGACGGAGACCCGATGTATGAGTTCGGGGCGCAACAGGTTCTTGGGCTTATTGACCCTACCGACCAGACGGAAGATCTCAGCAACGATCATATAACTGCAGGTGACATGGCGATATCCAATCTCAAGATCATAATGAAGAATTTTGATGATTGGGTAGGAGAAAAGGGTGAAAACTACGATGCAATGGCAGATACGTATAAGGCGGTTGTCAACCAGTATGCCCGCCACGTGTCGCATGTGATACCTTATATAGGCGGCGTCCGCTATAAAGAGATACGTCAAGGTCATGACGACGGCAATGCCAGAAATTATTTCAGCAAGAAGGATCAAAAGCGGGCTATGGAATGGCTCGTTGGTCAGGTCCGCACCTGCGGATGGCTCGAACCGTCAGAACTGATGGCAAAATTTGAAGAGCCTTATTCGTGGCGCAGTAAAATTGAAAAAGGAGTTGCGGGATGTTTCTTGTCGCCGATAGTGCTCGGTCGTATTAAGAAAGGTTATCAGACAGATCCGAAGAACGGTTATAAGGTGGATGATTTCATGGATGATGTAGTAGCCCTTGTGTTTGAAGCATCGTATAAGGGTAAGCCGCTTGATGACACGGAGCTCAATCTGCAGTCGACGTTGCTTGAGGGTATGCTTAAAGCGTCAGGTCTCGCTGAAATCAAAGGGAAGTCGTCTTCCGACAAGAGCTCTCTTACGGCAGTGGATGATTTCAATGAATTTGTAGCCGATTGTCTTGTGCCGTCCATTCCGTGTTCTTTTGATTCCAGTCGGCATGCTGTAGTCCCCGAGGACGCAAGGTCATTCTTCCGTCTTGCCCTTGGAGACTCTCCATTGTCGCCGAATGAACTTAAGCCGTTGATGGTGCGGCAATTGAAAAAGATACGTGCGCTATATGCAAAAGGGTCAAAGACCTCCACTGATGTTACGAGCAGGGAGTATTACAGCTATCAGTTAAGGGTGCTTGATTCGATGCTGAGTCAATAATGCTTATTCCGGGGCGGCGGAACCATGGCTGCCCCGGAAGTAAATTCCGAAAATAATAATTCAAATAACCAGTAATCTCGCTATGAAACGTTATATCTTGACATACCTGTTGATGGCATTGTCGCTGACGGCATTTGCTCAGACAGATTCCAAACGCCAGCTCACGGGATTGGTCGATGACAGTGATGGAGAGCCTCTTGTAGGCGCAACGGTAGCTGTAAGTGGCACATTGATTGCCACGGCAACTGATATTGAAGGTAAGTTTCTTCTTAATATACCGAAAGGGAAAGAAATAAACCTTACAGTAAGCTATGTGGGTTATGCAACCAAGGTGATTGCAGTCTCTCCCGATACAGACAATGTGACCGTCCGTCTTGAAGTGAATGCGAGCGAGATGAATGAAGTGGTGGTGATCGGTTATGGCACTGCCAAAAAGAGTTCACTTACATCATCGGTAGAGGTGTTAAAGGGATCAGACATCCAGAAAATACCTGCCATGAATCTTGATCAGAGTCTTCAGGGACAGGTGTCGGGTCTTGGTGTGTCTATGACAACGGCAGATCCCTCGTCGGCAAAAGAATCGCGTATCAGTGTCAGGGGAAATGATGGCAACCCACTCCTCGTAATAGACGGGATACCGCGTCTCGGCACCAACACCAATGATGGAGAAATGAGGCTCAGTGACCTTAATCCGGATGACATTGAAAGTGTCTCGATTCTGAAAGACGCCGCCGCGGCAGCCGTATATGGAGCGCGAGCAGCAAACGGAGTGATCCTTGTGCAGACAAAGCGAGGGAAAACTTCCGGAAGGGCGAGGGTGAGCTACAGGGGACAGTTCAATTTTGAAGAAGCCACAAATCTTCCCAACTTTTTAAATGCCCGTCAGTTCGCAGAACTTTATAACAGAGCGGTGGAGAGTTCGGCATCTTCTGTTTATACTCCCTATGATCTTTCATTGTTAGACAGCAATCCCAACCTGTATGGGGATGACAACATTATGGATCATCTGAAAAAATGGGGACATTCTCAACGTCATTCCGTATCGGTATCGGGAGGTAACTCTTCTGTCAGATATTTTATTTCCGGAGGATATTCTGAGTCAAAAGGATTATATTCCAATATAGGGCGAAGCAGATATAACTATTCTGCAAAACTTGATGCGGACCTATTGCCCGGACTGACAATGTCTGTAGATTTAAACGGTTCTGTTTCACAGTATAAAAATTCGAGTTATCTGTCGCTTGATGCCGCCTACAGTTATTCTCCACTTCAAGTGCTAAGATTTACAGACGGAAATCTTGCGAGTATCGAAGGGTCAAATCCGTTGGTGAATCTTGAGGGGAGCGGGGGCTATACAAAAACAAACAGTGATTTTCATACGTTGAGTGGGGTGTTGCGTTATGACATGCCTTTTCTAAAAGGATTACAGGTATATCTCAGAGGCACCTTGGACATGAACCATAATAACAACACCGAGTATCGCAAGCCGGTGGCATTATATATATATGATGATGTCACCAATACAACATCGGTAGATCCGAACACGGTTTATCCGAAATCTAAAATCTCCATGTCAGAACGTTTCCAAAGCGTCAATAACAAACTCATAGAGATCGGGGTTAATTATGCTGCCACATATGCAGACAAACATGATGTGAGCGGTCTTGTGGTGTTGAATTATCAGGATTATCATAATAAATATCTCAACGGATTGAACAATAATCTGTCAGGAAGTTTCCCGGAAGTCATAGGGAATACATCTTCCGGCACAATATCCGGCAACGAATATTTCAGTGAAAGGGCATCTGTGGTGGGTCGAGCCACTTATGGCTATGACAACCGTTATTTTGCGGAATTCAGCTTCCGTGTAGACGGTTCAACCCGCTTTGCACCCGGGAAACGGTGGGGATTCTTTCCTACGGTTTCGGGATCATGGGTTATAAGCAATGAGCACTTCTTCAGCAATGTTTCCCCGTCATTGATGTCATTTGCAAAGGTCAGGGCGTCTGCCGGTATTCTTGGTGATGACGGGGCTATTTCGGATTTCGGATATTTGCAAAATTATAATTTTACAAATGGAGAAGGGTATAATTTCGGAGGGATATGGAGTCCGACGCTGATTCCGTCAATAAGCTCTTTCCCAAATCCCGATCTTACGTGGGGAAAATCAAAAGACTATAATATAGGTGTCGATGTCGGTTTCTGGGACAACCGGATTTCAGCGTCGGTCGAATGGTATCAGAGGACCCGGACAAACATGGTGACGGATGCCCGCGACCAGCTGTTTCCGCCCTCGGTAGGAACCGGAGGTGTCAAGGCATTGGTAAACATAGGGAAAGTACGTTATAACGGTATTGATGTCTCATTAAGGCATCTGAACAATATCGGGGATTTTCATTATAACGTGTCGTTCAATATAGGCACAAGTTCAAATAAGGTTCTTGACTGGGGTGATGAGTCTACATTGCCGGAGAACCAGCGTCATAAAGGACACCCGTATCAGGTGTGGAATCTTTATGAAGCTGCCGGACTCTTTCAGTCTGAAGAAGAAATCATGAACTGGCCTGTGGATCAGGACGGGCGTGGCAACGTCACCCTGCGCCCCGGCGACATAAAATATATAGACCAGGATAATGACGGGAAACTCACCGTAAATGACATGGTATATGTGAAAGACTCGTCGCTTCCGGATGTGAATTATGGATTCGGTATCGGCGCGGAATGGAAAGGTCTGTATTTCAACGCCCAGTTTGCAGGAGTCAGTGGATACAACCAAAAGATCAATGAACTGTATACACTTGAAAACGGCGCATTGCAGCGTTTTCAGGATTATCATCTTACCGACACCTGGACCCCAGACAATACGGGAGCTTCATATCCGCGAATAAAGTTCGCCACCACAGGCGACAATAACCGTATGGAAAGTACATTCTGGCTGAAGAAATGTAATTTTATGCGCCTCAAGGCGTTGACTGTAGGATATCGGCTGCCGTCAAAGATTTTGAAAGATACAGGGATCAGCACCCTCGACCTGTCGCTGCAGGCTACAAATCTTTACACATGGTCGTCGCTTGACGGAATGGATCCGGAGGTGCTGAGGGGATATCCTCTTACAAGAGGCTACGGCATATCACTGTCATTCGGATTTTAAGTCATAGCTGTGTAATGCAAAATTATAGTTATGACCAGAATAATATTCCACACTGAGTACACTCAGATTTTATAAATGACCTGAATTATGAGAATGATGTATAAAATATTTTTATCGCTTATAGTCTGTCTGACACTGACAAGTTGTGACGGTATTTTCAGAGATGCGCCAAACGACAAGCTTTCTGAAGACATGATATGGGGCGATGAGATGCTTCTGAACGAATATACCGCCAGATGGTATCGTAACATGGATAATGGTTTTTATGTGCTTGTATCAACATTCATAAAGAATCTTGGGGAGGAATATGAGCCATGGTTCGGCGATCAGCTTACCGTAGGTCGCAACGATTGGTATCAGGCGGGGTATGGAGACATGCTCAAAGGTGCGCAAACAATATACAACAACAGGGGCAAACTTTATTGGGAGAATTATTACACACAGATACGTTCGATAAATAAACTTCTGGAGAATGAAAACAGTATACCGGCATCTGTAAGAACCCGGCTGCTCGGGGAGGCACACTTTTTCCGTGCGTATTATTACTATAAACTGTTGCGGCAGTATGGGGGAGTTCTTCTGATCGACCATACGTTTGACCCTCTTGTGAATGCCGAGAAGTTTCCCAGGGCATCATATGAAGAAATGGTTCGGTTTATAACATCCGAAGCAGAGACAGCCGCCGGCATGTTGCCTGTTGAATACGATTCCGACATGGTGGGAAGAGCCACTAAGGGGGCGGCGCTGATGCTTAAGGCAAAAACATATTTCTGGGCTGCGGGATCGCATTTCCAAAATGTAGGGACTCCTTTCCTGGGGTTTGCCACAGATTGTTCCGAAGATCTTCTTGACAAGGCAGCCGGAGAATATGACCGGGTCATGGAATTGGGTGTATACGGACTGATCGACATTTCCGGGTCTGACAGAGAGTCGGTGGTGAAAGGATACCGGGATATTTTCCTGACAAAAAACTCAAGGGAATCTATCTGGGAAGTGCAGCACAGTGATGATGGCGATTTTATGTATGGCTTCGGTCATAAGCTCGACAGGGACGCTGCCCCACCGTCACAAACAGGGGTGAACTGTGCGTATAATCCCACACAAAACCATGTCGATGAATATCGTATGGCAAACGGAAAGATGATCGGGGATCCGGATTCGGGTTATGATCCGCAATCACCGTTTGACGGTAGGGATTTCAGGTTTTACGCAAATATCCTTTATGACGGCGCGACATGGAAAGGGTCTCAGCTTGAGATTCATTATAAAAGGATCGACGGTAAGAACGTGCCGGGCAAAGATCTCACTCCTTATGGATCGTCAACTACTGCATCAAATACCAGGACAGGGTATTAT
>JAIDJJ010000039.1 GCA_029052265.1 Muribaculaceae bacterium | reverse complement strand
AATTATCAACCGAGGAAACTCAGCAATACACCTGCAGCAACCGCAGAACCGATGACTCCTGCCACGTTCGGGCCCATCGCGTGCATCAGCAGATAGTTTGTCGGATCGTATTCCAGACCGACGTTGTTAGAGATTCTGGCAGCCATAGGCACAGCCGACACGCCTGCATTTCCGATAAGCGGATTGATTTTCTTGTCTTTTTTAAGGAAAAGGTTGAAAAGCTTGACGGAAAGCACACCGGCTGAAGACGCTATGATGAAAGCGAGGAAGCCGAGTCCGAATATCTTCAAGGTGTCGAATGTAAGGAATTTGTCTGCCTGAGTGGATGCCCCGACGGTGAGACCGAGAAGGATTGTGACGATGTCGGTCATGGCATTGCTTGCAGTCTTGGCAAGACGGGTGGTCACGCCGCTTTCGCGGAGCAGGTTGCCAAAGAAGAGCATTCCAAGCAGCGGAAGTCCTGAGGGCACCACAAAACAAGTCAGGATGAGACCCACAATGGGGAATATGATTTTTTCATTCTGGCTTACGACTCTTGTGGGCTTCATCTTTATGAGACGTTCTTCCTTGTTGGTGAAAAGCCGCATCAGAGGAGGCTGGATAAGGGGTATGAGCGCCATGTATGAATAGGCAGACACCGCCACAGCTCCCAATAGAGCAGGATTAAGTTTTGAAGTGGTGAAAATGGCTGTCGGGCCGTCGGCTCCGCCGATAATAGCCACACATCCTGCAGAAAGCGGATCAAACCCACATAGGAGGGCAAGCATATATGCTCCGAAAATACCGAATTGTGCACATGCGCCGATAATCATCAGCTTCGGGTTGGCAAGCAATGCAGAGAAGTCGGTCATTGCGCCAATCCCGAGAAAGATCAATGGCGGATACCATCCTCTTTCCACGCCGTTATAAAGGATATTCAGTACAGATCCGGATTCATAGATGCCTATTTCCATACCGGGCTGGAACGGGATGTTGCCAATAAGCATGCCGAAGCCTATCGGAACGAGCAAGAGGGGTTCGAAATTCTTCTTTATGGCAAGCCATACGAAGAAGCAACCCACTGCCAGCATGATGATGTTTTCCCATTCGCAGTTGTAGAATCCGGTGAATTGCCAGAATGTCATGATTGTCTGGCGCATGAATTCACCGAAAGTATATGTAGTTTCAGCTAATATCATAATATTTTAAGTTATTGCGAGATTAGCCTGGATTATTCAATAATCATGATGTCGCCATCCTGGGGGACAGCGTCTCCGACGTTGACGAGGATTTTCTTGACTGTCCCGCCTTTGCCGGCATGGATATCGTTTTCCATTTTCATAGCCTCAATGATGCATACGGTAGCGCCGTCAGCAATGACATCGCCTTCCTTCACGGCAAAATTCATCAAAGTGCCGGGGAGTGGAGCCTTTACCACATACCCTGCGGTCGGTGCCGCTTTTGGAGTCGCGATTATCTTTTCTCCCGATTCAGTGCGCGGAGCCTTCATGGGGCTTTTCACAGGTTGGGATACTGTAGTCTTGTTGGCGGGAGCCTTGTCGAGTTCCACGGTATATGGCACTCCGTTGACTTCAACATGCACTTCGTTGTCGACAACATCTCCGATCTTTACAGAGAATTTTGTGCCGTTGATTTTATATTTGTATTCTTTAAGTTTCATGATTGTCTTGTCTGTTCAGTGAATATAAGAGTAATCAATATGGCTCTTAATTCGGTTACGGGCGCGGATTGCGATGCAATTCCGGCATCACCCGAAGATTGTAGATCTTAGAGTTCCATGGAGAATAAGCCCTCTTCATGCGTCTGATTGTAAGGATAGTGTCTTCGATGTCATGTCCTTCTCCGAAGTGCTCTGCAAGGGCTGCGGCTATTGCAGCTATTGCTTCGCCGGAATCCACTGCATGATGTTCCTCTTCAGTCATTCCATCGGGAGTGCGGTTTGGTGGCTCACGCTGTTTCTTTTGCATGAGCGACTGGGAAATTTTACA
>JAIDJJ010000389.1 GCA_029052265.1 Muribaculaceae bacterium | reverse complement strand
TCTTATGACCGGGCAAACATATGGTCGCCTTTTTGGCGCTTTCAACACGAAATCTCTCCCCTAAGATTACATTCCATATAATTTTTCACCTCCGCTGCATTCATCCCCCTGCCAAGAAGATACATCAATTTGGTGACAGCAGCCTCGGAAGTGAGATCATGACCTGATATGACTCCGGCATTGGCAAGATCAAGACCGGTGACATAACGGAACGGCACTACACTACCGTTGTAACACTGTGTTATGTTGAGCACTATAATCCCTTTATTGACTGTCTCCTTTATGGCATCTATAAACCACTGGCTGTTAGGTCCGTTACCCGCTCCGAATGTCTTCAGCACAACACCTTTGATCCCGGGGGTGGCAAGCATGTGACGCACCGACTGCTCCTTGATGCCCGGGAACAGGTCGATAAAGATCACATTGCAATCCATATTATAGTGAACCTCAAGCGGCTTTGCCGGATCGCCACCTTTCCAAAGAGCCTCTCGGTTGAATGTGATACCTAAACCGATCTTTGCAAGTTCAGGATAATTATTGCTTTTGAATGCATTGAAATTATCCGCGCTGCGCTTGGTGCTGCGGTTTCCTCGCCACAGATAGTTTTCAAAAAGTATTGCCACCTCTCTGACGATATGTTGACCGTCGGAATTGCGGGCGGCGGCTATTTGAAGTGCCGTAATGAGATTTTCTTCCCCATCTGTCCTGACTTCGCCTATCGGCAACTGCGAACCGGTAATTATAACCGGCTTATTCAGATTTTCAAGCATAAAGCTGAGAGCAGACGCAGTGTATGCCATGGTGTCTGTGCCATGTAGAACCACAAAACCGTCATACCCGTCATAATTGTCTTCTATGACTTTAGCTATCTCTCCCCAATGGCTCGGTGTCATCGCTGAGGAATCTATCGGATGTTCAAACTGATAATGCTCAATATCAAAATCAAGCATCTTCAATTTCGGGACATTGTCAAGGAGATGGTCGAAATCAAACGGTTCGAGCGCTTTGGTCACAGGATTTTCCTTCATACCGATGGTTCCTCCGGTATAAATCATTAAAATCTTCGGACGGGAAAGGTTGTTTTGCATGTGGAGTTAAGGTTTTTATCGGATACAAACTTACCTGCAATCTGCTTGTAATGCGGGTTGTCTCATTCACTTTGCAAATTTAGCAAAATGCAATTACAAATCCAAAATATTTCAACAAAAACACAAAACATATCTACCAAAACCGCATACACAGCAACAACATCACTTTCATTTTGATAAATACAAAAGCTGTTTAATTTCAAATAGCAATAAATAACCGCATTCATCAGCCATTACAGCCTGACAAATGCGGTTATTCAAAACATTTAGAGCGTGTTCCCCTCGGCACCAAAATTTTAACTTACGGCACTATGAACACGACTGTCATTCCGTGGGTCGCAACCAACGATAGCCATAAAAATGCTGGCTCTCTATCTTGAACAGTCTTGAAAGTGGATATTCATCGGTCGTCACCTTACCGTTTTCGTAAGAAATGTGGATCAGATATGGCTCCTCCCCCTTCATTTCTATGATACCTATATCGTAGACATCGTAATCAAGTTCGGGGGAAAGCATCATTATGATATCTCCGTCGTGCATAAGTTCATGTAGAGATTTGTTGCCCGCACTCTGTTTTTTCAGATGGGGAATCCTGTGACTCCGATAACCCATTTCCATCATTTTAACCTTTTCAAATACTGTCGAATCTCTGAGGGCGGGATAATCTGACTTGTTCCTGGTGATATGATCGAGTGTCTTTGCCTTGAATCCTCCACCTCCTACATATTCTGTCATCTCCTTCATTCGCCCCCTGTAGACATTGTCTACTATCCAGTCGGCACCATAAATGAGTTGCGAGGCAAATC
>JAIDJJ010000388.1 GCA_029052265.1 Muribaculaceae bacterium | reverse complement strand
ATAATGACTGAATAAATATCATAAAGATGATGACAAAGACCTCAAAGACAAGACAAAATAAATTTTAAACAGTTTCTCAGAGTATGAGAATGACACAAGGAAGCCGCCTGATCAGGGCGGCTTCCCTTTTCAGCCCGGGAATGCAGTGTTATTCTTTTATGGAATTAAGTTCTCGGAACAGCCTGATATACTGTGGCAAGATATGTATGATACCATATACGACAGCTATTACCAATGTAACGATCATAGCCCAAAAACCTAACCGGTCGTGCACCCATGCATTCGGGAAGAGCAGAGTAAACAGAATTACAATGCCAATCCCAAATACAATTTCACCATATATGAGAAACAGTCTCAGTCTGGTAGTTTTGGAGAATAATTTTGCCGGAGGTAAATCTGCAACTTTGATGTGCCGAAGCTTGAGGTACATAATACCATACCATATACCACCGAGCAGTAAATACACCACGAGATATATTTTTAGTCCGATAGGAAACGAATGTGGATTTATACCACCGATAGCCATTGCCGCAAATACGAAAGTTTCATTAGCCGATATTTTTTTGGAAAAAAGTTTTTGCCGGCAGTGCAAATTTACGAAATACCAACAACTTAGCAAATCTCTGAATGATAAAACGAAAATATATGAGAATTTAGACAGGATACTGTCCGGACACCGTACCACCCCAACTGACTAAGGATTATGATTTGAAGGCACAGCCATTGTTGGCGATTTTGATTTTATTTTGTAATTTTGCATAAAATATTAAAGATAATCTTTAACTCACCATGAGCGAATTAGCCACTAAATACAACCCTGCCGAGGTTGAAGACAAATGGTATGCATATTGGATGGAACACGGATTGTTCCATTCCGAACCGGATAACCGCGAACCATTCTGTATCGTGATCCCGCCTCCAAACGTGACCGGAGTGCTCCATATGGGACACATGCTTAACAATACTATCCAGGATATTCTCGTGCGTCGTGCCCGCATGCAGGGGAAAAACGCCCTGTGGGTGCCCGGCACTGACCATGCCGCCATATCTACTGAAGCCAAGGTCGTGGCTAAGCTCGCACAGGAAGGTATCCAGAAAACCGATCTTACCCGCGAAGAGTTCCTCACCCACGCCTGGGACTGGACACACAAATACGGCGGCATCATCCTAAGCCAGCTGCGTAAACTCGGAGCATCATGCGACTGGGAACGCACAGCCTTCACCATGGATGAGATACGCTCAAAGAGCGTGATGCGAGTATTCTGCGATCTATACAACCGCGGTCTCATTTACCGAGGGGTAAGAATGGTCAACTGGGATCCCAAGGCTCTTACCGCCCTGTCTGACGAGGAAGTCATCTATAAGGAGGAGCAGAGCAAGCTGTTCTACCTGAGATATATGGTGGAAGGGGAAAACGGGAAATATATCGTGGTTGCAACTACGCGCCCGGAAACCATCCTTGGTGACACGGCGGTATGTGTGAATCCGAATGACGAACGCTACTCCTGGCTTAAAGGGAAACGGGTGATCGTTCCGATGGTAGGCAGATCCGTGCCCATCATCATGGACGACTATGTGGAAATGGATTTCGGCACAGGATGTCTTAAAGTCACTCCCGCCCACGACGTCAACGACTACATGCTCGGCGATAAATACGGTCTCGAATCTATCGACATATTCAACGACAACGGCACAATATCAGAAGCAGGAGGCATGTATGTCGGCATGGACCGGTTTGACGTACGCAAACAGATCATGACAGATCTTGAAAATGCCGGGCTGGTAGAGAAAATTGAAGACTATGTCAACAAAGTAGGTCATTCAGAACGTACCGATGCCGTAATCGAGCCTAAGCTTTCAATGCAATGGTTTGTCAAGATGCAAGATCTTGCCGTTCCGGCGCTTGATGCTGTGGAATCCGACTATATAAAGTTCGTTCCGGCGAAATACAAGAACACTTACCGCTATTGGATGACCAATATAAAAGACTGGTGTATCTCCCGTCAGCTTTGGTGGGGACATCAGATCCCTGCATGGTATCTCCCTACAGGCGGATATGTTGTGGCTGAGACCGAGGAAGAAGCTCTTCTGAAGGCGATAGAGAAAACAGGGAACCCCGAACTGACACTTTCCGACCTCAAAAGAGATCCCGACTGCCTTGACACCTGGTTCTCTTCATGGCTGTGGCCCATCTCTCTTTTTAATGGCATTCTTGATCCCGAAAACAAGGATTTCAAATATTATTATCCCACTACTGATCTTGTAACCGGACCGGACATCATATTCTTCTGGGTGGCACGCATGATCATCGCCGGATACGCATTCTGCAACGACAAACCATTCAGCAACGTCTATTTCACAGGTATCGTTCGCGACAAGATCGGAAGAAAGATGTCGAAATCTCTCGGCAATTCTCCCGATCCCCTTGAACTGATCGACAAATTCGGCGCAGACGGCGTGCGTATGGGAATCATGCTTGCCGCTCCTGCAGGACACGACATCATGT
>JAIDJJ010000387.1 GCA_029052265.1 Muribaculaceae bacterium | reverse complement strand
CCCCCCCCCCCCCCCTTTTTTTTTCAAGCAGCAGACGGCATCCGAGCTCTAGTACGGGCTCGTTGGCTCGGATATGTGTATAATAGCCAGGTATAAATCCACTCAGGAACGGCATCAAGAATGGAAGGATTCTCAGGATCAGCTACAGGAGCCAATCCCGCGATGGGGTCTTCCGCTGTCACGTTTACAGGCACAACGTTAAGTGTCAATGCATTTGAACGCGCGGAATCACTTTCCGACACATATACAAACTGAGGAAGCCTGTATGTGCCGGAATCAAATGCCTGAAGGGGCACCTTATAATTGATCTGTATCCTTCCTGATCCGAGTTCTACAGTATCCGCCTTATAAGAGGTGCGCAGCTCTATGCTGTCGCCGCATACTCCCACATACCCTTTCGACGGATCCACATCACGGAACATCGGGAATCCACCAGGTTTCCCTTTGTCTTGCACCACCTCCAAAGAAAGCGTCGTCAACTTTCCCATAAGAAGATCCACGGAATCAAGACGTGCCTTCACAGAGACCTTGGCATTCATTGTGGAAACACAGACAAATGTCAGAATAATAACTGTAATATATTTCTTTATCTGATTCATTTCTCGATTAAATTTGAGAGAAAATACATTCATCTCCTTGCCCCTGAACGATTGCGGAACAATGCCAGCAATGCCTTTACATAATCTTCATCTGTAGTGATCGATGCAAGGTCAACGCCACATTTACCTACCGTGGATGAAAGTTTTTGCTGACGCTCATACCACGCCTTGTCAAAAGCCTTCCTGACCTTTGAGGACGACGTGTCGATCCAGCGGTCAACGCCGGTCTCCATATCTTTGACCCTCACAAGCCCGACATCCGGCAATCTCGCATCCCTTTTATCATAGACCTGGATCGCTGCAAGGTCGTGTTTGCGGTTTGCAATCGACATGCTTGAGAAAAAATCATGATTGTCAATAAAATCACTCAACAGGAAAGCGGTGCAACGTTTTTTGAGCGCGTTTGTCATAAACTTCAACGCGACATCAATATTCGTGCCTCTGCTTTCCGGCTTCATATCGATAATCTCCCTTATGATAAGCAAGATATGTTTCTTACCTTTTTTTGGAGGTATGAATTTTTCAACCCGGTCACTAAAGAATATTACCCCGACTTTATCATTATTCTGAATTGATGAAAACGCTAAAGTGGCTGCTATCTCCGCTATAACTTCCTTCTTTTCATCGCCTACAGCTCCAAAGTCACTACTCCCGCTCACATCTATAAGCAACATCATGGTGAGCTCACGCTCCTCTTCATACACCTTCACATAGGGCTTGTTCTGACGGGCGGTGACGTTCCAGTCAATATCCCGGATATCATCGCCGGGCTGATATTCCCGGACTTCTGAAAATATAACACCCCTTCCCTTAAAGGCGGTATGATATTCTCCCGCGAAGATGTTCTGACTCAGTCCACGGGTCTTTATCTCAATTTTTCTGACTTTCTGAAGCAGTTCTTTTGCGTCCATATTCAATCAAATCATGATTTATGTCCGGAAATGTAGAATCAGAAATATCCGATTTCATGCATCTCCGGACTTATCTTTGTGGACCCGTCAAGGCACCACCACTTTATCAAGTATTGCAGTGATCACCTCATCCGCTCCGATATTATTGGCTTCAGCTTCATAAGACAAGCCTATACGGTGGCGCATCACATCATGACAAACCGCGCGGACATCTTCGGGAATCACATAGCCGCGACCCTGCAGGAACGCATAGGCGCGAGAGGCGAGCGCAAGGCTGATCGAAGCACGGGGAGACGCCCCATATGATATGATGCGGGCGAGATCCTGAAGCCCGAATTGACCGGGGTCACGGGTAGCGAACACTATATCGAC
>JAIDJJ010000386.1 GCA_029052265.1 Muribaculaceae bacterium | reverse complement strand
GAATATCAAAACTGCTTGAAAAGATATCCTTAGCCTCAAGGTTCATGCCTAAGACACGCGCACCCGAACCATTATAACGTTCAAGAACCGCATTGCCGTTTTCATCAAGCCCATCAAGCTGACGCAAGGCAAAGACGTCTCTGAGATCTGTGAAAAAACCTTCCACCAAAAAATTCGTCTGCACATCGCCAAATCTTTGATAAATATCGGCAGAGAGACTGACACTTTGGGAACTTTCCTGTTTCAATCCCGGAGCAAGCACAGTGACCACCCTTTCACCTCCAACAATGGCAACATGGAAATCCTCATCGTATGCTTGTGGCGACCGGAACCCTGTGGAATAAGACACTCTGAAATTGTAGTTGTCGGCAGGGTTATATCGGATATTGACACGCGGAGAAACAATGGCATCCTTGATAAGAGAATGTTTATCTATACGGGCACCGATAAGAAATCCCCAACGTTCGTTTTTCCATTCATTTTGTAAATAACCACTGTAAATATGCACTTTTTGGAGAATGTCGTGCCCATAGCCGATCGTAACGTCATGAAGTCGGTTGTACGAATATTCAAGTCCTGCCACCAGCTCAGATGGCATAAAAAGGAACTTGTCGATAGGGTGAATCCATTGTGAGCCTCCGGTGATGACAATGTCTGTAGTTCTGCCATAAGCATCCTGATCCATACCGGATCCATAATAGCTTTGGCGTTTTGTGCTTTGTGTGGCAGCAAAAAATGATAGTTTATCCCGCCGGTCCCGTAGCCACCAGTCAAAAGTGGCTTCCCCGGCATTGATATTATGATCCACCTGTTCCGCAATATAAGCCATATGCGCAGGCTGATCAAGTTGATCACCTCCTCTACGATATTCATGTGTGTTATGATATTCGAGTGTCAGTTTCGAGTCTGTGGATGTCCTGAAAAAAGTGCGTGCCCCCAAAGTCTGGCTCTTCAGTTGCGCCACTTCAGTAAAGCCATCCTTATTGTCATCATATCCATCACGATAGCGGCTTTGTCCGTATACGAAAACTCCTGCCTTATTATTATCTGTAACCACCGAGGCGTTGACGGTGGTATTGTTGTCAAGCGCACCTGAAGGTCCGATTGATGTTAGAGTGTGGGCAACTTGAGCTGAATTAGATAGAGGATCTTTAGTAATTATATTTATTGTACCACCCACTGCCGAAGATCCGAACAATGCAGACCCGCCGCCTCTCATCACTTCAACCCGGTCTATCATATTGGCTGGGATATGCTCAAGTCCATAAACTCCCGCCAAAGCAGAAAACACCGGACGAGAATTCATCAATATCTGGGAATAATGACCGTCAAGACCATTGATCCGGACTTGGGTGAAGCCACAATTCTGGCAATCGTTTTCAACTCTTACCCCCGGTTGGAAATCAAGACCGTCAGCAAGTGAACAAGCTCCTACATTAAGGAATGTTTTGCCTGACATCACATTTACAAGCGAAGGACTCTCCTTGCGACGGGTTTCTGTCTTTGATGATGTCACCACAACCTGATCAAGCATAAAGGCATCTTCCTCCACCTCGAAATTGAGTTCAACAGTCTTATTGGCAGCGACCGATGTCGATTTCTTTTGAGTGAGATATCCCATAAAAGAAACTTGAATTTCATATTCCCCCGGAGACAAATCCCGAAATATATAATGTCCGGAAGCATCTGTCATTGTTGCATATTCTGAATTAAGGATCACGACAAGACACCCGGAAATGTGTTCTCCTGTGTCCTTATCAACAACATGCCCCGTAATGTTGGCATCAGACACATATGTAGATTCCGCATTAGCATAAACCACTGAGATAGCAATAGATAAAAAAGCAATGATGATTTTTTTAAGCATAACATGATTTTTTTTGCAAAGTTAGATGGTATTATGGACAGCTAAAATACCTAATGTCAGGTAATATATCAGATTAAACCTACCCAAATGTTGGTAGTCCTTATACTTTGTAAAAATAAAATAAGACAGCCCTGAAAATGTTCGGACTGTCTTGGAAACGGTTTATTTGTCGAGGGAATTGAGTGGAAGCGTTCACTCATAATACATAAGCCTTGCCAACGCAAGATTATATTCATAGATCAGGTCAAGATAATCACGATGTGCCTGTATGAAATAATTCTCTTCATCTATATAATTCAGAAGAGTTATCTGCTGTGCTACTAAAGCCTTGCGCAATAATTTTATCGGAGCACTGTCGTTTACAATCGCTGAACTCTCTTCTATTGCATGTTCATAGTAATCAAGCTGAACAAGATCTGATTCCAAATCTGCTTTTTTCTGTATCAACGCTAACTGCGCATCTTTTTCTGCCAATTCAGCCTCAAGAACAGCCGCCTTTCTGGAATGTTTACGCGACCATGAAGGAATATTTATTCCAACAGAGAAACCATTGAAACCTCCGCCAATTTCTGTTTCATGCTCATAGCCTATTGAAAAGCCGGGGAGACCTGACATCTTCTCTACTTTTACCTGTTGCCGCGCAGCTTCTGACTGCAATCTGGCGGCAGCATAACCGGGATCTCGCTCTTCTACCTGCGTTAGTATTGATGTCAATTTGCTACGGTCTACTCTTGGATACTCATTCCCAACCAATGATATCACTTCATTAGGAGAGATACCTCCATTGAATGCTTGAATACGCACAATTAATGCATCCCTGTCCCTCTCAAGCTGATGCAACTCCTTATGAACCCTTATTCGTTCAAGCACAGTCTTGTTATAATCAAGCCTTGTCTCAAGACCCTCTTCGGCTGCACGCTTATAGTAAGTCTCCATACTGTCAAGTCTTGATGCATAGCTCTCTTGCAACTCCAATAGCTGGGAATTATGAATAAAATCCAAAAGAAGAACTCGCGCATCCCTTCTCGCATCAAGCATTGCTGACGATTTCAGAAATTCCAATGCCGACTCTGCCGTTTTGGCTGCTTTTCTTCGGGCAGCATAAAGCCCTGGCCAATCAAAACCCTGACTTACAGAGACAGCAAATTTATTGCCGATTTCACTATTATTGCCCCATACCCTTGAAAACTCCGCTTCAACACCTTCCAAAGCATTTTCAGCTTTCAGAGATTCAATTTCAGAGACACCGCGTTCGGCTACCACTTTTGCCTCAAGATTGTTACTGACAAGGATGTTGAGAGCCTTGTCGAAATCTGAAGCCATCGCGCCTGTAAAGGATGTTGCCATAATGGCTATTGACAGGATTGTGCGTTTCATTTTTTTCTATTTATGATATAGTATATGATTGGAACCACAAAGATATTCAATAATGTGGAAGAAAGCAGACCGCCCAACACCACAACCGCCAATGGAGACTGGATCTCATTCCCCGGAAGATCTCCTCCGATTGCGAGAGGGATCAGTGCGAATGCAGAACTTAAAGCTGTCATCAGTATCGGGTTCAGACGGTCGGAAGAGCCATGAAGGATGGTGTCGTAAAGATTTTCCCCCTCTTGCCTCAGCGTCTCGTATCTCGACATCAAAAGCATACCGTTGCGGGTGGCTATGCCCATCAATGATATGAACCCTATAATAGCAGGAATGTTCATTTCTCCTGAGGTTATTCTCAAAATCAACACACCCCCGATCAATGCAAGAGGCATATTAAGCATTATTATCCCCGCCTTTATCCCGCTGTGATATTGTCCGTAGAGCAACAAGAAAATTATCACAAGCGAAACCAGCGAAACGATTGCCAGTGTGCGTGACGCAGATTGCTCGCTCTCAAACTGTCCGCAGTAATTGACATAATATCCTTCGGGCAGCTTCACCTCTTCAGCCACTTTATCACTTATTTCATCTACCACACTACGCAAGTCCCTGCCTTCAACATTCGCCGATACCACGATTCTCCGGCTCACGTTTTCACGGTTTACCGCATTCGGTCCGGTTGCTGAAACCACATCCGCGACCGCGCTTAATGGAATCTTGCCTTTGGGACTGTCGATCATGAGCGAACGCACACTTTCTATCGAACCACGAGCGTCTGATTCTATACGCAATACGAGATTGACAGGATACCCTTTCTCATACACCTGGGAGACGGTCTCTCCTGCCAGCGCCACATTTATAAAATCTGAAAACTCTGACATAGGGATACCGTAGTATGCCAACATGTCCCGTCGTGGACGGATGTCAAGCTGCGGACGTTCCATAAGCTGCTCGATATTGGCGTCGACCACACCTTCCACTTCTTTTACTTCGGCACGTATCTTATTGCCAAGCTGATTCAAGACTGTAAGATCCGGACCGAACAGTTTTATGGCGATCTGTGCTTCCGTGCCTGAAAGCATGGCGTCTATCCTGTGGGAAATAGGCTGCCCGATCTCAACATTGACTCCCGGAAGATGCGACAGCTTCTCCCGAAGGTCTGCCACCATTTCCTGACGCGACCTTCCTTTATCAAGTTTATATGGAGCTTCTATTTCACTGACATTCACTCCCAGCGAATGTTCGTCAAGCTCCGCCCTACCGGTTTTGCGCGCCACTGTCCTTATCTCCGGCACTGACATTATTATTTTTTCCGCCTCCCTGCCGACCTCGTCGCTCCTGTCAAGGGATATGCCGGGCAATGTGCTGACATTTATGGTCAGCGACCCTTCGTTGAATGAAGGCAGAAAACTCCTGCCCAATGTGAAGAACAGACCTACAGAAACCAAAAACAAGACCGCAGTGGAAACCAGCCACACTTTAGGAGTATTCAACGCCTTGCGTAAAGCTCCCTCATAGACCAAACTCAACTTATGCGCAAGCCGGGGCTGACGGTCGATGCGCGACATCGCTTTCTTGTTTCCAAGCAAGTAGGTGCATAACACAGGAGTGACTGTGAGTGCTACAATTGTGGAGGCTATCAATGAGACTATGAATGATATGCCGAGCGGCTTGAGCATTCTCCCCTCCATTCCGTGAAGGAAAAACAACGGCAGAAAAGACGCCATGATTATCAGGGATGAATTAAAAATAGGCATTCTCACCTCACGCGATGCGTCATATACTATTTTAAGCACGCTTTCTCCGCTCCCCTTACGCTCCCTCAGACGCTTGTAGACGTTTTCCACGTCAACTATCGCATCATCCACAAGCGATCCGATGGCTATCGCGATTCCTCCAAGGCTCATTGTATTGATGGAGAAACCCATAAAATACAACGCAATGAGAGTGATCAAAACCGACAGTGGGAGTGCCACAAGCGATATCACTGTGGTGCGCACATTCTGAAGGAAAAAGAAAAGGACCACTATGACAAAAATAGCGCCTACAAACAGGGATTCCCGCAGATTGGAAATGGAATTGCTTATGAAATCCGCCTGACGGAATATGTCGGTGTGTATGCTGACACCTTGGGGAAAGGTCTTTGACATGAGGGCAAGTTCGTCATCTATCTTTTTGGTAAGACCTATGGTTCCTATTCCGGGCTGTTTCGCCACTGTCAGCAAAACTGCCGGATCCGTACGGACAGATGCCACGCCGAGACGCGGTTCCTCCGAACCTACTGCGATTTCTGCAATATCCGCAAGCCGTACAGGATTCGCAGCATCCCCACCTACCGCCGTGTTGGCGATCTCTTCTATTTCCGTGGTGCTGAGATCCCCCTTAACAATGTATTCGTTGCCATAATCATAGATGACACCGCCTGCGACATTGCGGTTCATTCCTGATGTCGCGTCTCTCACCTGCATAAGCGAGATATTGTGACGCTGCATTTTTGCCGGACAAAGTCTGATCTGATATTCTTTGGCGTCACCACCTATTACGGAAACCTGCGATACTCCGCCGAGAGCAAGAAGACGGGGGCGTATCTGCCTGTCGGCTATCGTACGCAGATCCTGAAGACTTACATCCGGATCTGTCGACGTAAGCCCTATGATCATCATCTCTCCGAGAATTGACGACTGGCTGCCCAATGTAGGGCTGCCTGTGCCGGGAGGCAACGATCCTTCCACTTCCGACAATTTCTCAGACACTATCTGCCGCGCAAGATACACATCCGTATCCCAATCAAATTCAACCCACACCACAGAAAAGCCGGTGGTGGTTGCAGATCTCACACGCCTTACCCCGGATGCTCCGTTCACCGCTGTTTCAACCGGATATGTCACCGTTGTCTCAATCTCTTCAGGCGCCATTCCGGGAGCCTCTGTCATGACCACCACGGTCGGGGCGTTGAGATCCGGGAATATGTCCACCTCCATTCTCATCATCACAGTCACTCCGGCGATAAGCAGCAATCCTATAAGCACCACCACCGCCAGACGATTGTCGAGAGAACTTTTTATTATCCTGTTAAGCATCTTATTATTCCTTTCAATGATTATGGGAATGACCTTCAGGCACAGCCGTAGACTGTTCGGCAAGCCTTATAAACGACATACCTTCGACCACCACCGGGTCTCCTTCATGCAGCCCGGACAAAATCTCGACCTCTGTGCCGTTTGACGCTCCTGTCACCACATGCCGCTTTTCATATTCATGTGCCCCGGTCTTGACATAGACAAATTTCTCTCCGAGCTGCTCAGCCAACGCCTTGACGGGCACTGAGATCACTCCCTGACGCACTGTGCCCTGGAGATAGACCTCGGCAGCACTTCCTGCCACTACAGGCGCACTGTTGTCAAAGGTATAATACACGGCTATATAACCCGGTGTTTCTGAAGAGGTGGCAGATGATGAAGACAATAGTTTCCCTCCGAATCCGGAGAGATCTACCGCTTCTCCTTCCGAACCGTGAGGTGTGATCACAACTCCGCTTAACGACGGTAACATAGATGCATGACGCGACGGCAGCAATGCCCGGAGTGTCAGACGTCCTGATCCGGAGATGACAGCAACAGGATCTCCGGTGTTGACAAATGCCCCTTCCCCTGCGGGTATTGATGTCACAACCCCTGACCTTGGAGCCCTGACCGCTCCTGAAGCGGCTTTCGGACTATATGCCGCCTTCGCTGCATCATAAGCCGCCAACGCATCGTTGTACTCTTTTTTTGTCACAAGCCCTTCCTCAAGAAGTGGTTTTACCCGGTCAAGCTCACGCCGGGCATTCTCTATTTCCACTCTCGCGGCTGCATTCACATCTCCTCCGCTTATGCCGTCAGATTTGATCCGCGCCACTGTTTGGCCGGCTTTTACCAAGGCTCCCGGAGTGATGCCGTCGGCAAGGACCACCATCCCTGAAGACGGAGCCGATGCAGTCGAGATGTCGGACGCTGCAGGAAGCACCTCGGCAGCTGTCTTCACCGCATCTCGAAAATTTCCGGCATATACTTCTTTTGCCGATACTCCATACCGCTCGGCATCCTCCGGCTCCATATGAATCGAGCCTTCATGCCCCCCTTCATCGTTGTGTGACGACTCTTTCATGGACTCTTCAGAATGGGCATGCCCTTCTTCTCCATGGTCATGGACCGCATTCCCTCTACATGAGGACATCACACCGGGAATGGTCACCATCAATCCCGTGTAAAAAATCCCTAAAAAGATTTTTTTTAATGAAAAATGTGTATTTTGCATAGAATAATATGTTTTCTACCCACAAAATTACTCTATTGGAATTTAACATCCAACTTCTTTTCCATATTTGCAATTCAAGTGCAAATTCATCTTCAATTATTACGGCATATCTGATTATTCATGGATACCAACCCGGTTATGCCTCTTTTGGCAACACCCAAAACAATATTTCAGGAATGATAAAAGTCGGTCCGCATTTTTTCATTCCCATATTCCAGACTATAAACCCCCAAATGCAATGGCGTCAATTAAAGTAAAGTTCCGGCCCTCTACTGTCACCGGACATGAGGGCACAATCTACTATCAGATCATCCACGAAAGAAAAGTGAGGCAGCTCCTTTCTAATTATAAAGTGTTTCCACATGAATGGGACGAAAACCGTTCAATGGTGAGCACTACGCAAAAAAGTGAACGCAGATCATTAATCGTTTCAATCCGCGAACAAATACGCCAAGACATGGAACGGTTGTACAGAATCAACCGCAAACTGGAAGCCAACGGACTGATGTATTCTGCCGATGACGTTATAGACGAGTTCTATATATATGCCCGCGAGTATACTCTTTTCAATTTTATGGACAACATAATATCCAGACTTAAGCAAAAAGGGAAACACAGGACTGCCGAAACTTATAAGGCAACCCTTAACAGCTTCAGGAAGTTCAGAAATGATAAAGATCTCATGCTCGACTCTCTGTCTTCTGAAATAATGGAAGCTTACGAAGCGTGGCACCGACAGAGAGGAATCACTCCGAACACAATCTCTTTTTATTCAAGGATATTGCGCGCCGTCTACAACCGTGCCGTAGAGGAGGATATAATTGATAACCGCAATCCGTTCCGCCATGTCTACAC
>JAIDJJ010000385.1 GCA_029052265.1 Muribaculaceae bacterium | reverse complement strand
ACTTGCGGCGACAACCCCTCCAACTGGAATATGCTGACTGTTGCATGGACCGGGACAATCTGTTCCGATCCTGCCATGTGCTATATTTCAGTACGACCTGAACGGGCATCATACCCTCTTATATCCGAAAACATGGAGTTTACTATAAACCTCACCACTGTCGACATGGCAAAAGCCACCGACTGGGCGGGAGTAAGATCCGGTCGCGACTATGACAAATGGAAAGAAACGGGGCTCACGCCCATACCCGGAGAACTCGTCTCATCCCCAACAATTGAAGAATCTCCCCTGAGCATCGAATGCAAAGTGAAATCAATAATGCACCTCGGTTCCCACGACATGTTTGTATCCGAAGTAATCAACGTGAGGGCTGACGACAGATTCATTGATCCGGCAACCGGAAGATTCGCACTTGAAGACGCCAACCTTCTTGCCTACTCCCATGGTTTCTATCATTCTTTGGGAGAAATCATCGGGAAATTCGGGTTCTCTGTCAAGAAAAAATAACCGGATTTAGGGGTCTATACCGAATATGTGCTATCAGACCTCATTTAAACGCCGTATCTGCAGCAATTTTTACCTATTTATGGCGATTGCAAGTTTTTTCAAAAACATCTAACTTTGCAATCGTAAAAACAGTGAAACCAATATAAGCTGTAGTTATTAGTTATTTAGAGTTAGATAAGTATTGAGTTGGCGCCTGTCTCCGTAGACGGCGCGATGTCGAACAAGAGGTCGCCACTCTATCAGTGGCACCTCTGACGCATTTCCGCCAACTTTTACTCCGTCTGCAACAACTTATATCAAAGTTGCTTCTTTAATACAGACCCAGATGTCAGGACAAACTAAATATACCCCGGGCGACAAAATGGTGTCGCTTATAGCCGACAATTATCAGCTCATACAAGTGATGAGCCGGTTCGGCATACCTATGGGATTTGGCGACATGACCGTTGAAGAGGTGTGCGCCGACAATGGTGTCGATTGCTCCACATTTCTTGCTGTCATAAACTTCATGGTGGAAGGATTTTCCAATTTCAATAATGAATCGCAGGTTTCTGTCGAATCCCTTCTTCATTACCTGCGACAGAGCCATATCTATTTTCTTGACTACTGTCTTCCTTCCATCCGCCGCAAGCTGATTGAAGGCATCTCACTGCGTACCACCGATGTATCCTTCCTGATATTAAAATTTTTCGACGAATATATGCATGAAGTGAGAGTGCATATGGAATATGAGGAGAAGACAGTTTTCAACTACGTAAACGCTCTTCTTGCAGGAGAAACCCCGGAAAACTACAAGATCGCGACATACAGCGAGCATCATGACCTCGTCAGTTCAAAACTTAAAGAGCTCAAAAACATCATAATCAAGTATTGCCCCAAAGATGCTGACATAAACCTGCTTAATAATGCGCTCTACGACATATACCGGTGTGAGACAGAACTCGAAAGCCACTGTCATGTGGAAGACTGCCTTCTTGTGCCGGCGATAATCAGACTGGAACGCAGTTTCAATACCGGCGATTGAAGTCTACATTCTCGCCATTACGGTTCCAACTATAAGATCTATCCTTTCTATGTCAAGAGAAGAAAAACTACATATTGTTATCGCAGAGATGTCGCCCGTGCTTTCGGCGGGATTCTCTCAATGCTTACGCCGGCTTCCGGGAATCCAGGCAAATATAATCGAAGTAAAGACTCCTGCCGCCCTGTTTGACTGCGTGAGATCCAATAATCCGGACATCATCCTGGTCAACCCGACTTTCGGGGGAATTTTCAATCCCGAAGTATTCAGGGAGGAAGTCTCATGCGGAAATTGCAAGATCATAGCCATTGAAATCGGCAAACTGTCGCGTCAGGCGGCTGACCTATATGACGGGCTCATTTCCGTCATTGACGACATCGACACAATTACAGACAGGATCAAATCCCTATGCAGCCCGCAGATTGACCAATCTGAAGAAAAGGATAGTCTGTCGCAACGTGAAAAAGAGATCATATCACTTGTAGTCAAAGGGATGACTAACCAAGAAATAGCCGACAAACTTTTTCTTTCCATCCACACCGTCATAACACACAGGCGCAACATAGCCCGCAAACTCGAGATCCATTCCGCAACCGGACTCACCATTTACGCCATCGTTAACAAAATCGTTGACATAGACGAGATAAAACTATAAGGACACGCCCTTTTATTTTATCTACCCCCATGAAAAATAAATGTGCATATGATTTGCTTATTCTACAATATTATCGTCACACACTTTCCATTATCCGTGCCTATCTATCGTGCGGTATGACTTTAGCCCGGCGGTTTTCAGTGTAATTCGATTATTTTTTGTAATTTTGCAGTTGTTTGAGGAAGAAGCGGATTGCCGCTTTTTCAGCCTTTACAATTAGAAAACATGGGATACAACCGTAAAAATAGAAACAATACATCTGATCCCGCTTTCGAGAATATCGATCCGAAAGCTGCAAAACGCATATCAAGAAATGCACGGATAGTGAAATGCCTTTGGATCCTGTTCCTTGGCTTTGGTAGCATTATTGCTCTTTTCCTGCTACTGATATATAATGGTGTGATCGGATATATGCCCCCTATCGAGGAACTGGAAGATCCTCATGACAAGCTTGCGTCGGTAGTGATAGCATCCGACGGAACCACAGAGCTCGGCAGATATTTCGCCGGAGCAGGCAACCGTGTAAATTCCGATTACAAAAACGTCTCCCCCCACGTGATCGATGCACTCATCGCAACCGAAGACGAACGTTTTCTTGATCATTCTGGCATCGACTTCATAGCCCTCGGCAGGACGGCGGTGAAAACAGTCCTCATGGGAGACAAATCTGCCGGAGGCGGATCCACAATCACCCAACAGCTGGCTAAACAGCTTTATTCGCGTCCGTCATCAAGCCTGGTAAAACGCGCCATGCAGAAACCGATCGAATGGATGATTTCAATAAAACTTGAGCGGTTCTATACCAAGCAGGAAATTATAAACATGTATCTCAACCGTTTTGACTTTCTCAACAATGCAGTCGGAATCAAAACGGCAGCAAACGTATATTTCCACAAAGAACCCGCCGATCTCAACATACAGGAGGCGGCCATGCTCGTGGGCATGCTCAAGAATCCCAGTTATTACAATCCTCTACGTCATGAGGAACGCACAAGGGAACGCCGGAATGTTGTGCTCGAACAGATGGTAAAGTCAAAAAAGCTGAGCCGACAAGAGGCTGATTCCCTGAAGGCTCTCCCGCTGGGTCTTGACTATCACAGGGTCGACCACCGCGAAGGGGGCGTGCCTTATCTCCGTGAAGAGATAAGGATGCTGATGAATGCGAAAAAGCCGGTACGCCCTGACCGTGAAAAATACAAGAGCAATCTCGCATATATCCTTGCGATGGGGCAATACAACACAGACTCCACCCAATGGGAAGAGAATCCGTTGTACGGCTGGATTCTAAAATTTTTTATTAATGATTGTTCTTATTATGAGATCTACACCGACGGACTGAAAATATACACCACGATTGACGTCCGTATGCAGCAGTATGCCGAAGAAGCGGTCTATGAACACCTCGGAGGCACCCTTCAGCCTGCCTTCTTTAAAGAAAAGCTAGGAAAGACTAACGGACCGTACACCACCAACGATGCTGAACTCAGCAGAAGCGGCGTGATGAATCTCATTAAAAACGCCATGAAGCAGACAG
>JAIDJJ010000384.1 GCA_029052265.1 Muribaculaceae bacterium | reverse complement strand
TCTTCCACGAAAGGCACCTCTATCCGGTATTCGTCCATAACCTTTTCAATTTGGGGGGAAGATTTTAAAGGACGGCGGAAGTCGATACCCTGAGCGGCATTCATAAGTTCGATAACCGCTATAATTTTCAGATTGTCGATTATCTTGTGCAGCTTGGTAGCGGCATTCGCGCCCATTGACACAAGATCTTCCTGCCCGTTGGAACTTACGATAGAATCACATGACGCCGGCCATGCATACATCTTGTTTTGACTTACCAAAGAAGCGTCGGCATATTGTGGAATCATGAAACCGGAATTAAGTCCCGGTTTTGCAACCAGAAATTCCGGCAGCCCTCTTTGTCCGAGAATGAGCTGAGCTACGCGACGCTCGGAGATGTTTCCAAGTTCAGCGAGCGCCACGCCCATATAGTCAAACACAAGGGCGATCGGTTCTCCATGGAAATTACCTCCGCTCACCACCATATCCTCGTCAGGAAATACAGTAGGGTTATCAGTGACAGAGTTGATTTCAGTATGCAACACGTCAGTGACATGATGCATAGCGTCTTTTACCGCTCCGTGCACCTGAGGAATGCACCGGAAAGAGTAGGGGTCTTGCACATGTTTCTTGTCGCGTTCAATAATTTCGCTCCCTTTAAGAATCTTACGGTAGATTTCCGCAGTCTCTATCTGTCCTCTATGTGGGCGTACACGGTGAAGACCCTCCCAGAAGGGTTCAATTCTTCCGTCGTATGCCTCAAGACTCATTGCCCCGAACAGGTCAAAGCAGTTTACAAGATGCCAGGCATCGATGAGTGCCTTTATTCCGTTGGCGCTCATGAACTGAGTTCCGTTCAAAAGAGCCAGACCTTCTTTCGACTGAAGAGTGATCGGTTCCCATCCGAATTTTTTCAGGATTTCTTTTCCGGAGAACTTTTCCCCTTTATAAACAACCTCACCTTCGCCAATCAGAGGAAGAAAGAGGTTGGCAAGAGGAGCCAGGTCGCCTGATGCCCCGAGCGAACCTCTGTCGTAAACCACCGGGAGAATATCATTGTTGTAGAAGTCGATAATGCGCTCTACAGTTTTCAGCTGCACCCCGCTGAATCCCATGGACAGCGCATGTGCTTTCAGCAAAAGCATCAGCTTCACCACAACCGGATCAACTGGTGTCCCCACGCTGCAGGAGTGGCTTTTAACCAGATTTTCCTGAAGTGTGGAGAGCTCTTCACGGGATATGTGCTTATTGCACAATGATCCGAATCCTGTTGTCACTCCATATATCGGTGCGGAATGGTTCTCGGCTTTTTTGTCAAGATAATCCCGGCAGTGTTGTATTTTTTGTTTCGCCTCTTCAGAGAGAGTGAGTTTGGTTCCGTCTTTGAGAATCTTCTCAATGATGTCATATGTGAGCAATCCGGATCCTATGGCGTATGTTTCGATTTTGTTCATATAATTACAGATTTAACTTCATTGGTTTAGCGGGACATGTCATGATTGTTTTGCCTGATATACGATTCTTCCATCATGAATTGTGGTGTTGACACAATTCATTCCCACATAATATGGAAGCATTCTGTAGTTTGAGAACTCAAGCATGACCAGATCACCTTTCTTGCCCTTTTCGATAGATCCTATTTTCTGAGCCATCCCCACTGCGGCTGCGCCGTTTAAGGTCAATGCCGTTATGGTTTCTTCAATGGTCATTCCCATGTAGATGCAAGCAAGGGCTATTGTCAACGGTATTGATCCGGAGAAACAGCTTCCTGGATTCAGGTCGGTTGCCAACGCGACCGCCGCGCCCGCATCGATGAATTTTCTTGCCGGGGCATATGGTTCACGCAGGGCAAATGCTGTGAGGGGAAGTAATGTCGCCACAACCCCTTTTTCTGCCATGCGTTTCACGCCTTCATCACTTACGTGCAGCAGATGATCGGCAGACACCGCTCCCATTTCAGCCGCGAGTTCGGCACCTCCGAGAGTGACTATTTCGTCAGCATGAAGTTTTAATTCAAAACCTGCTTCGCGTGCAGCTTTGAGCAATCTTCTGGATTCTTCGATTTCGAATACGTTTTTTTCGGTAAATATGTCAAAGAAACGGGCTTTCCCTTTTACTGCGGGAATCATTTCCTTGATCATCAGATCTACATATTCATCGGTCTTGCCCTTATATTCTTTAGGCACGGCATGTGCCCCCAGAAATGTGGATACCACATTAAGGCTGCCGTCAGGATCTTTGGCAAGGATGTCGATTGCTTCGAGCATTTTGATTTCAGACATGGTGTCGAGACCATATCCGCTCTTTGCCTCCACTGTGGTGACACCCATTTCGCTCATTCTGCCTATAAACCATCTGGCTTTTTCGACAAGACTCTCAAGAGATGCATCGCGGGTGGCGTTGACAGTCGACTGTATACCACCTCCGTGTTGCATGATGCTCATGTATGATTCCCCGTTGAGTCTCCATCCAAATTCATCAGGTCTGTATCCCCCGAAAATCAGATGAGTGTGAGAGTCAACAAATCCCGGCAAGACAGCCCTTCCGGCAGCATCAATTACGGAATGGTTGCCGCATTCAGGAAGTGACGCCTCCTTAGACGAGCCGACATAATCGATAATTCCGTCTGACACGACAATTGTGGCGTCGGTCGTTACATTCAGAGATGCCATGT
>JAIDJJ010000383.1 GCA_029052265.1 Muribaculaceae bacterium | reverse complement strand
TTTTTCCACTATCATTGTTGTTACTCATATAAAATCGTATATTTGTAACAAATTAACATTTTAAGAAACATATTGAAATCATGACTAAAGGAGATCTCATCAACGAAATCGCTGCCAAAGCGGAATTGAATAAAGTGGCTGCCAAAGCGGCTCTCGACGCGTGTCTCGAATCTATTTCGCAAGCGCTTGCCAACGATGATAAGGTGCAACTTCCAGGATTTGGCACATTCTCAATCGTGGAGAAACCCGAGCGTACGGGCATCAACCCTCAGACAAAGGAAAAAATTACAATCGCTGCCCGGAAAGCAGTTAAATTCAAACCTGCCGAAGGTCTCGGAAAGTAATAAAGGGAAGAGCTTATTAACTCTTTTATCCCCAAAAAGAACCGGAGCGCTGACCGCAATTTGCGGAAGCGCTCTTTTTTTGTTAATTTTGCATCTGGATCTCTGCCCTATATTAGCCTGAGCCTACTCGCCACAGACCTGCAGGGCATCGTTCCGTCTCCCTCCATATTTAACCCTTTCGCAATGCGAAATTTTAACAAACAACAATGACTGTAGAATCCATAATCGCCAATGCTGTAGCCAACGCCATAGCACAGCTCTATGACTCAAAAATCGAGCCTGCATCTATCGTGCCGCAGGCAACACGTAAAGAATTTGAAGGAAACCTCACAATTGTGGTGTTCCCCTACCTGAAGGCATCCCGGAAATCTCCTGAGGCAACCGCCACAGAAATCGGGGAATGGCTCGTAAACAACGAACCTGCCGTAGAGAAATTCAATGTGGTAAAAGGTTTTCTGAATATCACCGTCAATCCCGGTTTCTGGGAAAAAGTGCTGCACGAGATTGCGGCCGATCCCTCTTTCGGAATCACAACTGCCGATGAAAATTCCGACCGCGTCAGGGTGGAAGATTCTTCTCCCAACACCAACAAACCTCTCCATCTGGGGCATGGCCGCACCAAGCTGCTCGGATATTCGCTTGCTGGCATCCTAAAGGCTAACGGACACCATGTGGT
>JAIDJJ010000382.1 GCA_029052265.1 Muribaculaceae bacterium | reverse complement strand
GTTCAGAACAATATCGGCTATCGCGTACAGTTTAACAACGCTATCGGTCCCTACAAGGGCGGTATCCGTTTCCACGCGTCAGTCAATCTCTCCATTCTCAAATTCCTCGGATTTGAACAGACTTTCAAGAACGCACTCACCACACTTCCTATGGGTGGCGGCAAAGGCGGTTCAGACTTCAGCCCTCGCGGAAAGAGCGATGCTGAAATCATGCGTTTCTGCCAGGCGTTCATTCTTGAACTGTGGCGTAACCTTGGTCCGGACCGCGATGTTCCCGCCGGTGATATCGGCGTAGGTGGCAGGGAAGTAGGCTACATGTATGGCATGTACAAGAAGCTTGCCCGTGAGAACACAGGTACATTTACAGGCAAAGGTCTCAGCTTTGGCGGTAGCCGTCTTCGTCCTGAAGCTACAGGTTATGGTGCAATTTACTTTGTACAGAATGTATTGAAGCAGAACTGGAACGAGACTCTCGCCGGCAAGACTGTAGCTATTTCAGGCTTCGGCAACGTAGCTTGGGGTGCTGCCCAGAAAGCTACCGAGCTCGGTGCAAAGGTTATCACAATCTCCGGTCCTGACGGCTACATCCTTGATCCCGCCGGTCTTGATGCAGAGAAAATCGAATATATGCTTGAACTCCGTGCTTCCGGTAACGACGTTGTCGCTCCGTATGCAGAGAAGTTCCCCGGCTCAACATTCTTTGCCGGCAAGAAACCTTGGGAGCAGAAAGTTGACATCGCTCTTCCCTGTGCTACTCAGAATGAGCTTGGTGGCGAAGATGCTAAGCAACTTATTGCAAATGGCGTTCAGCTTTGTGCTGAAGTCAGCAACATGGGCTGTACTCCTGAAGCTATCGATGCTTTCATCGCCAACAAGACAGTATATTGCCCCGGCAAGGCTGTCAACGCAGGTGGCGTAGGCGTTTCAGGTCTTGAAATGAGCCAGGATGCTGAACACCTCCAGTGGAGCGCGGCAGAAGTAGACAACAGACTTCACGAGATGATGAGCTCTATCCATAATGCTTGTGTGGAATACGGCACACAGGAAGATGGCTATATCAACTACATGAAGGGTGCCAATATCGCAGGCTTCCTCAAAGTGGCTGATGCCATGATGGGTCAGGGTATTCTCTGATAATCTGATTCTCGAAAAATATGTCTGTTTGAGAAAAACGGACAAACGAAAAAGAGTAATTGAAAATAAGAGTAATTGAAATGTTTCATCAGCAGAGACTGGCAGCTCGGGAGAGTCGCCAGTCTTTCTTTTTTTCAAAAAAAATTGGGATAATAGCAAAAATAATATTAACTTTGCAGCGCAAAAAGGATTTATACAGAAAGTATAGATTGCATAAATCAGCCGCAATAGCTCAGTTGGTAGAGCATTTCATTCGTAACGAAAAGGTCCCGGGTTCGAGCCCCGGTCGCGGCTCACAGGAGTGGTTCTCGATCACTCCTTTTTTTATTTGATTTAGAATAAGATAGAATGACAATCAATGTCTTATAAATCAATATGGAGACTCGGTTATTATTGTTTCAGTTCGTTAGATTTCCATGTATTTCCGTAGTGTGGCACTCTTTTTGATACAAATTGATACAATTTATTTAATGTCGTTACCGCGAATTGTATCAATGCCTCGTTTTGTTAACCTGACAAGCGGTGACGGCCTATCATCAAAATTATGAAATCGAAAGTCACAATTATTTTCAACAGACGTAAAAACGCAACGCTAAAAAGAGATTCCAAGCCTGTAAAAGGATCTGTGTAGATACAGATCACATCCTCCGGTAAAAGGAAATGGACGGCTACAGGTGTCCGTGTGTATCTTGATCAATGGAAGGACGGCATGGTGGTGAATCATATCGATGCCGGGGAAATGAACGTGCGGATACGTCGGCTATATGAGCAGGCGCTGAGTGCATGTGACCAGGATATATCGGTTGATGCTCTCAGTGACGTGCACCTTGGCAAGAAAACTTTCTGGGAGTGGATGGAGGAGCAGATCCAGGACAGGACGGATGAGGTCGGCACGACTGTCCGCGACCATTTGCGGACAGTGGCATACATGAGAGAGGCAGGGGTGTTCAAACGTTTTTCTGACTTGAACGAGCGCAATGTCACACTCTGGGATCAATGGCTCAAGAAAAGGCTCAAATGCAGCATCCATTGTTCCCGCACTGTCTTTCATTGACAGCACGTTCTGGTCAAACTTGTCAGCGAGTTCTCCTGTAAGAGGTATCAACGCACGCAGTGATTCGGCAGAACCGAACAACTTACCGTAGATCTCTTGCTCAAGCATCCCTGAAGACTGAGCAAAGGATTGTACATCGGCATTCAGCTGCTTGATGAAATTTTGGAATCCTCCTGCGGCTTTTATCGCCGCAGCATCAAACTGGATCCCCATTTGAGCTGCCATCTTCCCGGCTTCCGAACTCGGTTTGACAAGAGCCGTAAATATGGCAGCAAGCTGGGTGGCAACCTCTGATGTGTTTCCGCTGACTCCCGTCAACGTTGCGAACGATGCCATAAGCTCGTTTATGCCAACTCCAAGCGTGGCAGCATTTCCGTAACTTTAGGAAGGGATGAGGCAAGCTGCTCAAACGATGTTACACCATTCTTGGCTGTAAGCTGGATCTTGTCCTGAATCTCCCGGGCTTTATCCCATTCAAGACCATAGTTCTTGATAATGGTAGATGTGACTGTGACGGCGGTTCTCAGATCTGCTATACCACCGACAGCTGAGCGGGAGGATGCGTTAAGAAATTCTATCCAATTGTCTTCAGGAACTCCGTTTGAAATAACCTGATAAAGACCGTTGGCAAGTTCTTCCCTCGCAAGCGGTATGCTTTTGGCGAGATCTGTGACCTGATCCTTTAATTCTCCAAACCCCGCAGCATCTTCCCCAGCCATTGTGTTGGTGGCTTTCATGGCAGCTGCAAATTGCAGGCTGTCTCCGGATAAGGATTGCAAAACTCCACCAATTTCAGAAATGGCATTTTTTACTTGATTGGCAGAATTTGCTATTGCTGATAAATTAATAAATTTTTTATTTAGTTTTTCAGATTCTGTGACTGTAGCGGCAAGAACTTTCTGTAATGCTTCAGCACTCATCGTGAGCATTTTGAAGCCGTCTTTGCCGTCTTCTATCTTCACTCCGAAAGTAATCATGCTTTTGTTTTTGCCACTCGCCATCTTTTTACGGTTTTATTTTGTTATTTATTTAATATATTTATATATTTGCAATATAAATTTTATGGATATGTATGATTTAATAGGAATATTAGTTGCCTGTATCCCAACTCTCTTTTTTATTTGGTGTATGAGAGGTTTGGAAAAAAAGGATAACAAGACCCCGTTCTCCGGTGACATCGTCATCAAGATTGAACACGTCTCAGAAAATTCCGACGAGCAGTCTCCTTGTCAACAATCCGGGTCGGCTCCCCCTTCCCCCTCTTCTTCTCCCACGGGAAAGGAAGGATCTTCTCCGGACTGAGCCGCTTCTTGCAATGTGGCTGCATCGTTAGTACCGCGTGCATCCTTACCATGCCCCACTTCTCTAAAAACCGAAAATCTATGCTAATTCTCAAAGCTTCATTATGGGACTGTCTCTTAAACAAATCTCACGATTCCGACGATCTTACGCATGGAGCTCTCAGATGTCAACATAA
>JAIDJJ010000381.1 GCA_029052265.1 Muribaculaceae bacterium | reverse complement strand
ATACCGTGATCTCGGCCCGGGGGAAGTGGTGGAAATCAATGCCGATGATGTCAAGGTGATAACTCCTGCAGGGGATGACATGCAGATCTGCTCTTTCCTTTGGGTGTATTATGGTTTCCCAACCTCTTCATATGAGGGAACCAATGTCGAGGACATGCGTTTCAAGTCAGGGTATGAAATGGGCAAGACTGACGAGAATGAAGTGGATTGCGCCGCCGGTATTCCCGATTCAGGCGTAGGTATGGCACTCGGATATGCCGCAGGGAAAGGAGTGCCCTATCGCCGTTGTATTTCAAAATACACACCCACATGGCCCCGTAGCTTCACCCCTTCTGACCAATCCCGCAGAAACCTTGTGGCAAAGATGAAACTTGTGCCCAACGGAGCCATGCTGTATGACCAGCGCGCCCTTTTATGCGACGACTCCATTGTACGCGGCACGCAGCTGACCGATAATGTTCAGGATCTATACGATCTCGGGGCAAAGGAAGTACATATCCGCATCGCATGCCCGCCGCTCATCTACAGCTGTCCCTTTTTAGGGTTTACCTCCTCTAAAAGCGACATGGAACTTCTCACGCGCAGAATCATAGGGGAACTTGAGGGGAACCCGAATAAAAATCTTGACAGATACGCCACTACAAATTCTCCCGAATATAACACGTTGGTAGAAAAAATACGTGAACGCTTCAATCTGTCGTCGCTGAAATTCAACCCTATCGAAACTCTTGTAAAATCTATAGGACTGCCCAAAAACCGTCTCTGCACACATTGCTTCGACGGAAGCAGCCGTTTTCATCCATGCAAATCATGCGGATGCAAGAAAGATTGACGGAATATTGACTGATAAAAAAATCGTGGATCTTAAAAAGTCCACGATTTTTTTATCTATTCCTATATGATAACATGCATCAATATTTTGAGAAGTCAACACACCGCATGTCGCCGCTTGTGAGGAATTCAGTGTGGAATGAAAGGGAAGCACGCAATGTGTGAGGTGTCTGACCTCCTGTGGCACCACCAAGTTTAAGATAATCGTTGAGCAATTCCCGGTACATCGGGTGTGCACAATTATTGATGATCTCATGCGCCCTTTGAACAGGATCTTTCCCTCTGAGATCGGCAATACCCTGATCTGTCACGAGGATATCTACCGAATGCTCTGAATGATCCATATGAGAAACCATCGGCACTATATTCGAGATCTTTCCCTCTTTTGTAATTGACGGACATGAGAATATAGAAACATAAGCATTGCGGGCAAAATCTCCTGAGCCTCCGATTCCGTTCATCATCTTTGTGCCGGTCACATGAGTAGAGTTCACATTTCCGAAAATATCCGCCTCCAGGGCTGTGTTCATGGCTATGATGCCGAGACGCCGGATAACTTCGGGATTGTTGGAAATCTCCACCGGACGGATCACAACCTTCTCTTTGAAAAATTCGATATTGTCGATAACTTCCTGCTCCACTTCATTGGATACTGTAAGCGAACTGGTGCTTCCGAACTTGCAACGGCCTTTCTTCATGAGATCGATAACCGCATCCTGGATAACCTCAGTGTACATAGCAAATGGAGGGATCTCTTTTGCATCTGCGAGACCATAAAGCACTGCGTTGGCAACATTGCCCACACCGCTCTGAATCGGGAGGAAAGACGAAGGGATACGGCCAGCCTTCATTTCCCCTATCAGGAAGTCGCATACGTTGGCACCTATCTTATTGGTAACTTCGTCAGGAGTGGTAAACGCCTTCACTCCATCGAAAGAATCGCTCATTACGACACCTACGATCTTTTCAGGGTCAAGTTTCAATACCGGGCTGCCGATTCTGTCATTGGGATGGAACACAGGAATAGTGTCGCGGTTAGGCGGATCCAGCGGCATGTAGATATCATGAAGTCCGTAGAGCGCGTGATGGAGCTTTTCATTAAGCTCAAGCACAATTTTCTTGGCATACTTGGCATATGTAGGCACATTGCCAACACCCATTCCCACCACAGCGGTGCCGTCATCCTTGATGTCGCTCACCTCAATGATAGCCACATCAAGATCCCCATAAAAACCATAACGGAATTTCTGCGCAAGTTCCGAAAGATGGAGATCAAAATAATGACAGTCATGCGAATTGATCCTCTTACGCAGATCCGGGAGGTTCTGATAAGGGG
>JAIDJJ010000380.1 GCA_029052265.1 Muribaculaceae bacterium | reverse complement strand
GTTTATTTCCCGATGTATCATGCAAATATTTTGCCCATGCCGGATTATTTGCTAATTTTGCACCTCGAAGCCCGGGACATCAGGCGACGGGCGGGATTGCATGGTTTCTACACGAAGTCGTGAAACTTCATTGACCAGTAAAAAGATCCGATACCAAGACACCAATATAAATCTAAATTCTTACATGATATGAAAAAAATTTTTTCTGCCCTGGGCATGATCGGGGCTCTCATTTTCTCAGCCTGCGGAGGTAAGGGAAATACCGGAAAAACTGTAACGGAGGAACGCGATTCCACTTTCACGACGGTGAAACATCCTGAATGGAGCCGCAACGCTGTCATCTATGAAGTCAACCTGCGCCAATACACCGACTCAGGCACCGTGACTGCATTCGCCGAAGAGCTTCCCCGGCTCAAGGATCTCGGGGTGGACATTCTCTGGTTCATGCCTATTCACCCTATCAGCAAACAAGACCGCAAAGGCACTCTCGGAAGCTACTATGCAGTGGCTGACTACACCGCCTTCAATCCCGAGTTCGGGACCATCGACCAGTTCAAGGATGTGGTGCGCAAGGCTCACGAACAGGGGATGAAAGTGATTCTCGACTGGGTGCCTAACCATTCCGGAAGAGACAACAGATGGGTGACTGAGCATCCCGACTGGTATGAAAAGGATTCTCTCGGCAATATGAAGGGGGTTTACGACTGGACAGATGTCTACGTGTTTGACTATGCCAACAAAGAGATGCGCAAAGGGATGATCGACGCCATGAAATTCTGGCTCACGGATGTCGATGTAGACGGTTTCCGCTGCGACGTGGCAGGGGAAGTTCCCACTGATTTCTGGGACGAGGCTCATCCGCAGCTTCAGGCGGTGAAGGAAGAGATTTTCATGCTCGCAGAAGCAAGCAAGCCTGAACTTCAGAAAAACGGTTTCGACATGGGTTACAACTGGCCCATGAAAGATCTCTTCAGCGCAATAGCCGCAACTGCAGGACAATACTCTTTCAAAGGCACTGATGGCAAGATCAGACAATTCCCTGAGACTCATGCCACCGCAATCGACTCTCTTGTAAGAAAGCAGGCGGAGGAATATCCCAAAGACACCTATCTCATGAACATGGTCACCAACCACGACCTGAACTCTTGGGAAGGGACTGAATTTGAGCGTCTCGGCAATCTTACAGATGCGTTCGCTGTGCTCTCATACACTCTCCCCGGCATGCCGCTCATCTACACTGGTCAGGAGACCGGCATGAACCGCGCCCTGGAGTTTTTTGAGAAAGACAAGGCTCCGGCATGGGAACCCCGCAACGCCTATTTCACTTTCTATCAGAACCTGAACAGATTGAAACATACCGAGCATGCACTTGCCGCCGGTCTTGAAGGTGGAGAGATGGTGACTTATCCGGCATCAAGCCAAGACCTCATCGTCTTTTCGCGCGAGAAAGAGAATTCAAAGATTGTGGTTCTTGCAAACCTCGGGAAAGAGGATAGCGAGGTGAAATTCTCAGGGAAAGCACCGAAGGTGGACGGCATGGTCAACTTCTTCACGGAAGAGGCGGCACAAATCCCCGCAACTCTCGCTCCCGGTCAGTATCTCGTATTTATCAGAAAATAATACGGTATCCACCACCTTTAGAAACTGTTTAAATTTATTTGTCGAAGG
>JAIDJJ010000038.1 GCA_029052265.1 Muribaculaceae bacterium | reverse complement strand
AATCGCTTTCGACGCATATAAGGAATATGTAAAAAAGCAAGCCGCAAAACAATGAAAAAATACTATAAAATATTATACAACGGGATAATTCCATCAAATCCTGTATTCGTGCTTTTGTTGGGCATGTGCGCGACTTTGGGCACCACATCCTCCGCCCACAACGGAATGATGATGGGGATCGCCACAGCCGCCGTCCTGCTTTGTTCAAACGTGGTCATATCAATGGTGAAATCATTGGTGCCTGACAAAGTGAGGATCCCCGCGTTCATAGTGATCATAGCCTCTTTCGTGACAATGTTGCAGCTTGCTGTCAATGCCTGGCTACCTTCCCTCAATGCTTCTCTCGGTATCTTTATTCCCCTTATAGTGGTAAACTGTATCCTTTTGGGGCGTGCGGAAGCTTTTGCAAGCAAAAACGGAATCTTTGAATCATTCCTTGACGGACTTGGCACCGGAATCGGTTTCACGTTCGCCCTCATACTGCTGGGAGGAGTGCGCGAAATATTAGGGACAGGCAAAATCTTCGGAGCAGAGATATTTCCAGAAGATTACGGCATGCTTCTTTTCGTGCTCGCCCCGGGAGCCTTTATCGCTTTGGGTTATCTGATCGCCATAGTAAATAAAATACGTAAAACCTGCTGACCGTCATGCTGACTTATATATCTATAATCATCACTGCGATATTCATCAACAATATAGTGTTTTCGCAGTTTCTGGGGATCTGCCCGTTCCTTGGAGTCTCAAAGAAAACGAGTTCCGCACTCGGCATGGGAGCCGCAGTGACATTCGTAATCACGATAGCCACTGTCGTGGCATGGCTATTGCAGACATACGTGCTTAACCCTCTCGGACTACAGTTTCTACAGACGATTGTCTTTATTCTTGTGATCGCATTTCTCGTGCAGTTGCTTGAAATAGTTATGAAGAAGACTGTCCCTGCATTGTATCAGTCGTTAGGGGTATTTCTCCCTCTTATCACCACCAACTGTGCGGTGCTGGGAGTGGCGATTTTGGTTATCCAGAAAGGGTTCAATCTTATGGAGGCTGTCACATATGGCATAGCCACCTCCATCGGATTCACTCTCGCCTTATGGATATTTGCCGGTATCAGGGAGCAGCTTGAACTGATGCCTCTGCCACGCGCGATGAAAGGTGTTCCCATAGCCCTCATTTGCGCAGGCATCCTGGCGATGGCGTTTATGGGATTTTCCGGCATCAAAATCCAATAAAATATCTGCCGATATATCTACCTACACTTCAAT
>JAIDJJ010000379.1 GCA_029052265.1 Muribaculaceae bacterium | reverse complement strand
GGCATCGACGAGGAGGGCAAGGTCGCGGCGCACGGGCTGTGTTTTCGGCAGCGGTGCGTATGTCACCTGATGCTTTGCCACGAGCTTGAAGAGGGAGTTCCAATCGATTGCTGCATAAACCACACCTTTGTCGATGTCAAACTTCTTAAGAATGTTTGAGCGTATAATCCCAAGTTCGCCGATGCGTTTGCCTGAGCGGGAATTGATGTTGAGACGTGCGGAGAAGAATTCGTCGGAATCCTGGGTGCAGACAATGGCACCTTCCGGCAAACCGAGTACACGGAAGATGTTGAAGACAATGCCTTTAAGATCGAATACGGTAGCTTCCGCACCTTTTTGGTTCCAGGACGGGAGATTGAAATCTCCTGTCAGCCATAAGGCGAGCTCCATGTTTTCATGGAACGGAGCGAGCGGTTTCTCCTCAGTGCTTTCCTTGTCTGCGTCTTTATGATAAACGTTGCCGAATTCATAGAAGCGCAGGTTTTCAGCCTTGCGGTTGATATTGTGTGCGATCGATTCGAGACCTCCGAACAGAAGAGTGCGCCTCATCACGGATAGATCACCGCTGAGAGGATTCATCACCTTTACGCATCCGTCCAACGGGAGAAGTTGAGAATTCTCATAATAAGATGCGGCGGAAAGAGAATTGTTCAGGATTTCCATGAATCCTTCTCCCGTGAGCCTGTTGCTTACAAGCTGCTGAAGATTATAGCTCAGGTCTGTGTCTCCTTGCGGTGAAAGGTTGGCATGCATCTCGGTGCCGAATTCCACATTATTGTAGCCATAGACACGGAGGATTTCCTCCACCACGTCGCAAGGACGTGTCACGTCTACACGATATGTCGGAACCTTCAGATTGAGAATGTCGGGGTTTTGAGAGTCGCGTTCAACCGATATTTCAAGAGCACGAAGAATCGCGATAACGAGCTCATCGGGGATGCGTTTCCCTATCAACGACTCGCAGTAATCAAGAGAAAGAGCTATTTCGGCATCTTTTACGGGGACGGGATAAATATCTTCGATGTCGCCGCAGATCTCACCGCCGGCGAGCTCTTTGATAAGCACGGCTGCAAGTTTTGCCGCATATACGGTGATATTGGGATCCGCGCCACGTTCGTAACGGAAAGAAGCGTCGGTATTAAGCCCGTGGCGACGTGCCGTGAGACGTACGCGGGTGGGGTTGAAGTATGCGCTTTCGATGAATACGTCTTTTGTGTCGGCAGTCACTCCTGATTCGAGACCGCCGAACACACCGGCGATACACATAGGCTCCTCTGCATTGCAGATCATGAGGTCTTTTTCATGAAGAGAGCGTTCAACGCCATCGAGTGTGACGAATTTAGTGTCTGCTGGACATGTGCGCACCACAATTTTCTCACCTTTCACCTTTGCAAGGTCGAAGCAGTGGAGCGGTTGCCCTATGCCGTTGAGGATGAAGTTTGTGATGTCGACGATATTGTTGATCGGGCGCTGACCGATGGCGATAAGAAGGTTTCTTAGCCACTCGGGAGATTCCTTGACCTCCACGTTGCGTATGGTGATGCCTGAATAGCGGGGGGCACCCTGGGTGTCTTCAACGGAGATTTCTACGGCACCGTCCTTGCGGTCTGTTGAGAAACTTTCTACAGAAGGGAGTTCGACACAAGGGATTTCGTCACCTTTCCCGGCTTCTATGTTCTGACGGGTGAAGAGTGCTTTGAGATCGCGCGCCACACCGTAATGGCTTGCGGCGTCTACACGGTTGGGGGTGAGTTCCACCTCAAGGCAGTAGTCGCTTTCGACATTGAAATATTTTGCAGCGGGAGTGCCTGCGGGAACGGAATCAGGGAGGACCATAATTCCGTCGTGGCTTTCCCCGACCCCTATTTCATCTTCGGCACAGATCATGCCGTTTGATTCGACACCGCGAATTTTCGACTTCTTGATCTGGAATTCTTTATCCCCGTCATAAAGGGTTGTGCCTATTGTGGCTACAACCACAGTCTGCCCTGCAGCCACGTTAGGGGCGCCGCAAACGATTGTCTGAGGCTCGCCGTTGCCGAGGTCTACTGTCGTTATGTGAAGATGGTCGGAATTGGGATGCGGTTCGCAGGTAAGCACTTTACCGATGACAATCCCTTTTAGTCCCCCTTTTATGGATTCAACCTCTTCCACGTGGTCGCATTCAAGACCCAAAGAGGTGAGGGCGGCTGTAAGTTCTGCCGGAGAGAGAGAAAAATCGATGTAGCGTTTGAGCCACTTATAAGAGATATTCATAATGAAATGATGCTGTCGTAGTCCAAAAGAAACTGTTTAACATTTATTTTGTCTTGTCATTGAGGCTTTTGTCAGTTTCTTTATGATATTTATTCAGTCATTATGGAACCCCATAACTCCATCATAAATATCAAAAATCTGCTCGACAAATCC
>JAIDJJ010000378.1 GCA_029052265.1 Muribaculaceae bacterium | reverse complement strand
TTGGAGTTGTTTATAAGAGAAAGCCTCGGAGGCACCCTTCAGCCTGCCTTCTTTAAACAAAAGCAAGGACAGTCTACCGGCCCGTACACCACCAACGATGCTGAACTCAGCAGAAGCGGCGTGATGAATCTCATTAAAAACGCCATGAAGCAGACAGAGCGTTGGAGGGTGCTTAAAAACGCCGGAATTTCTGAAGACGAAATAGAAAAGACTTTCCACCATCCATACCAGATGGATATTTTCACTTATGTAAAAGAGAATGGCAAATATCGTCCGGGATCAAAATCCGTAACAATGACCCCTTACGATTCTCTCCTTTACATGAAGTCTATCCTCCGTACCGGAATGATGAGCATGGATCCCGTCAACGGCTATGTGAAAGCATATGTCGGCGGTCCGGATTTCAATTACTTCCAATACGACATGGTGTCACGGGGAAGACGACAGATCGGGTCTACTGCAAAACCATTCCTATACACTCTCGCCATGGAACAGGATTACACTCCCTGTTCTCAATTTCTCAACACCCAACCCACATTCGGCAACTGGTCGCCGAGAAATGCGGGAAGCGCGAGAATCGGCGATATGGTCGATCTGCGTTGGGCTCTTACCAACTCCAACAACTGGATATCGGCACGACTTGTATATGAACTGGGAGCCCAGAATCTGGCAAACAAAATGAGGATGTTCGGAGTGACCGGGCATATCGACCCCACCCTCCCGCTGGCGCTTGGCACTGTCGATGTGCCGATAAAAGAAATGGTGTCGGCATATACCACTTTTGCCAATAAAGGGATGCGCGTGGATCCGGTCTTTGTCACAAGAATTGAAGACAATCAGGGCAATCTGATATATTCCGCCACACCACACCGCAGCGAAGTGACAGGTGAAAACGCCTACTACAAGATCCTGTCCATCCTTCTAAATGTGGTCGACAGCGGAACAGCGGCGAGCCTCCGCGGACGGTATGGCATATCAGCACAGATGGGAGGAAAGACAGGAACCACCAATTCAAATTCAGATTCATGGTTCATGGGTTTCACCCCCGAACTTGTCACCGGCGTATGGGTAGGAGGAGAAGAGAGATATATCCATTTCAACACCATGGCGCTCGGTCAGGGCGCACGAGCCGCCCTCCCTGTCTATGGATATTACATGCAGAAGGTGTATGCAGACAAGAAACTCCCCTATTCTCAGGACACAAAGTTTGTATTCCCTTCAGATTTCAACGCATGTGGCGGTGAAATTTTTGAATCAACAGGTGATTCCGAAGTAGAGGAAGTCTCCGAAGGCATTTTCGATTAATTAGCAAATCAAATCAACTCGCGGACACAACCGCACAAAATCTATGATATTACCCATTTATCTTTACGGACAACCTGTCTTACGCCAAGAGGCTGAAGACATCGAGCCCGACTATCCTGAGCTGCACTCTCTCATACAGAATATGTTTGAGACAATGTACCATTCGGAAGGTGTGGGACTTGCCGCACCCCAGATCGGGCTGCCGATCAGTGTGATTGTTATTGACGGATCTGTTCTTGCCGACAGTTTCCCGGAATGTCAGGATCTGAAGTTCGCACTCATAAATCCTGTGCTTGAAATACTTGAAGACGTTGACCCCGTATCCCGCGACGAGGGATGCCTGTCACTTCCCGGGCTTTCCGAACCGGTAAAAAGGCGTGAGCATGTAAGGCTCAACTGGCTTGATGAAAATTTCGAGGAACACGAACAGGAATTTTCCGGATTCGCAGCCCGTATAATCCAGCATGAGTATGACCATCTGCTCGGTAAAGTATACACCGACCGTGTGTCGCCGATCAGGAAACAGATGATCAAAAACAAACTCAACAATATTTCCAAAGGGAAAGTGAAATGCGACTACCGCACTAAAGCCGCAAAAAATTAAAACACAAGCAAAACATATGGCAGACGATAAAAAAATCATATTCTCCATGGTGGGTGTGAGCAAAATCATACCTCCCCAGCGTCAGATTCTAAAAAACATATATCTTTCTTTCTTCTACGGGGCTAAGATCGGCATCTACGGTCAAAACGGCTCACAAAAATCAACGTTGATGAACAAAATAGCCGGGATAGAAAAAAGCTATCAGGGAAATGTGGTGTTCTCCCCCGGGTATTCCGTTGGCTATCTTGAACAGGATCCGAAGCTTGATCCGGAAAAGACTGTGAAGGAAGTGGTGCAGGAAGGTGTGCAGCCGGTGCTCGATCTCCTCGCGGAATACGACAATGTAAACAATGCTTTCGCCGATCCCGAAGGGCTCGAAGATCCGGAAAAGATGGACGCGCTTATCAACCGTCAGGCTGAATTGCAAGACAAGCTCGATGCGTGTGATGCATGGAATATCGACAATAAGCTCGAACGGGCTATGGATGCGCTCCGTTGTCC
>JAIDJJ010000377.1 GCA_029052265.1 Muribaculaceae bacterium | reverse complement strand
GGATATTATATATATCCGGATGAGCCTTTTCGATTTCATCAAGAAGCAGCACGCAGTTTGGAGTCTTACGTATGGCATCGGTGAGGAGACCGCCGTCTTCATATCCGACATATCCGGCTGGAGAACCGATAAGTTTTGCCACAGCATGTTTCTCTGCAAATTCGCTCATGTCGAATCTGACAAGTTCGATTCCAAGTTCTTGTGCCAGGACACGAGCCACCTCTGTTTTCCCGACTCCGGTGGGTCCTACAAAAAGAAGAGATGCAATGGGTTTTGATTCTTCAGTAAGACCAGCCTTCGCCATCTGAACTGCTTCCGTGACCTGGCGCACCGCTTCTTCCTGACCGAAAATCTGAGAACTTATCCTGTTGAGGAGTGTTTCAAGGATTTGAGTGTCATCTTCTTTTGTAGAAAGGGAATCCACCTTGCAGATTTTAGCCAGGACTTCAGCTATCAGGTTCCTGTCGACAGTCTGTCTTTTTTGCTGCAACGGATGAATCTTTCGGAAGGCTCCCGCCTCATCAATAAGGTCGATCGCCTTGTCCGGAAGGAATCTGTCGGTGATATGCCTTGCTCTTGCTTTTACAGCAAACTCGATAGCATTGTCCGCGTAATAGACTCCATGAAATTTTTCATAATTCTTTTTCAGTTGTCTGATAATGCGTACGGTTTCATCAGTTGACGGCTCGGATATGTCGATATGTCTGAATCTGCGTACAAGCCCTTTGCTTTTGGCGAAATGACGTTTGTATTCATCATATGTGGTAGACCCGATGAAGCGGATTTTCCCCGCCTCAAGATAGGGCTTCAGCATATTGGAAGCGTCCATGGCGCTTTCACCGGTGGCTCCGGCTCCGACAAGGCTGTGTATCTCGTCAATATATACTATCGGATTTTTCTCACGGCTTACCCCATCCATCACCATCTTGATTCTTTTCTCAAAATCACCCCGATATTGTGTCCCCGCAAGCAAAGTCCCGAGATCAAGTTGGTAAATATTGGAATCGATGATGGAATCGGGCACAGTCCTGTCATGTGTTCTTCTGGCAAGACCATATACGAGAGCTGTCTTTCCCACTCCCGGTTCTCCGATATGAAGTACGTTGTTCTTATCTTTACGGCACAGCACGCGGATTGTGTCTTCAAGTTCGTTTTCTCTTCCTATCAGCGGATTTTGTCCTTCAAGATTGTCATTTATACACGTCACAAGCGACATCCATTGTTTGCCGTCGTTGTCCGGGATATCGCAGTTGCCACCATGCATCTCATCTAAGAAATCCGACATTTCGCCATGCATCTGATATTGTCCGACAAGCTCACTCATCAAAACTCCTTCTTCTCCGTCAATGGAAGACAAGAGAATATAAGCGGCGATGGAATCTTCAAGAGACAGCAGCCCTTTTATTGCATGAGGCACCTCCAGCATGTCTTTCCCGGAGCAGATTGCCGCATTTGCAGCAGCTTCAATCATCTGGCGTAGCTGAACAGATGCGGAAGAGGTGGGCTCGCCGCCTTCGGAAAGCTTGTCAAGGGAATCTATGTATCGTGTGAGCGGGGTGGCTATGTCTTCCACTTCCACTCCACAAATATTTAAAGTCTCTTTAAACTTTTCTTGCCTCAGCAAGGCAAGGAGGAAATGTTCCGGCGTGGCAAATTCGTTTCTGTAATCTGCGGCTATCTGAAACATTTCATGGAATGCCGTGTTTATTTCAGGGGAATAGTAGACTGGTTTTTCCATTTTTTTTACAGTTATTCCCCTACAATGGTAAGGCGTAGAGGGAAGCCTTCCGCGCGTGCCATTTCTGTTGCACGAGCCACTTTTGTCATGGCGATATCGTAGCTGTAAGACCCGACTGGAGCCTTCTCGGCATGATGCACCTGAAGCATAAGCCGTTCAGCTTCCTCCATTCCCTTATGAAAAACGGATGTCAGTACCAACACAACAAATTCCATCGTTGTGAAATCATCGTTATGAATGAATACTGTATATTTACGTGGCATTCTGATGGAAGAATGCTGTCGGTCTTTTACGCTTGATTGTTCTTGAGCCATATTGAAGTCGTTTACACGGTCGAAATGCAGTTCGTATGATTTTCACGTTATATAAAAATGAAGATCATCTATAATAAAATACTGCCGGTAGGCAGGAGGTTTTATGCCATCAACCTTTTCGGGATTTTATTTGCGAAAGGTCCTTGTGACAATGTCATCATAAACCATGAAAAAATTCATACCGCACAGATGAAGGAGCTGGCGTATGTGTTTTTCTATCTGTTTTATATATTGGAATGGATAGTGCGATTATTCCAATATGGTTTTTCGACAGAGGCTTATTACAATATCTCTTTTGAACGGGAATCTTATTGCAATCAGCAGGATCTTATGTATTTATCTTCCCGCAAGCCGTTCAGTTTTATGCGATACCTATCAGTTCGATCTCAAAAATGAGTGTCGAGCCGCCCGGTATTCCGGGTTGATTGGTTTTACCATAAGCCTGTTCAGCCGGGATATAGACTTCCCATTTGTCTCCTGTTTTCATTTGCTGGAGAGCAATGATCCATCCCGGAATAAGGTCTCGCAGCCGGAATGCGGGAGCTACACCGCCACGGCTGCTGTCGAAAGTCTTGCCGTTGATTGTCTTTCCGGTGTAATGTACCGTCACCACGCTTCCTCTGTCTGGCGATTTGCCGGAACCTTTCTTCAAGGGTTTGTAGAATACCCCTTTATCAAGGGGATGCACACCGGGTTCCTGAGATTTCTGAAGAAGCCACGCCCGGTTTTTTTCAATATATTCCTGTTTTGCCATTTTGTGTATGCTTGCATTGTTACAAAATTACAACATATCTTTGGGTTGGCAAAAAGCCGGGAATGAAAATTTTTATGAGATCAGTAAGACGATGTGCCGTAAAGGATTTTATGACACATCGTCTTGCTGTTTCCTTAAGAGCATGCCGTACATTTGTACAACATGCTCTAAGTTAACTCATTCTTGAATATCAATCTCCTGCTCTATTTCGTGCCAGTCGTTGATAAGGAGAGTGGTATTGATTGTGTAAGATGAAGGCATTTCCGGAATCTCTTCATCCATAATTTTGCTGTTTTCAGAAGCGACGCCACGTCCGAATCCTGATATGTTTTTGATGGTGAGAACATAACTGTGGTTTCTGACAAGCCCGAAAAATGTCTTGCCTGGCAGACTCTTGTGAATCACCGGAACAATGAAAAGACACTTACCTTCATGATATTTTTCAAGAAGGTTGTATTTCTTGAAAAGAACGGTGTTGAGCCGTTGCATGTCGTAAGGACTACCTTCGGCATCACAGAACTTTTGATCGACGTCAGTAGTCTTTACCTGAGGTGAGACAAAATGGTCAGGAATTGCAGTTTCTGTCACATCTTGGGATGGTGTGGATAGTCCGATAAGTGATGTTATTTCTTCTACAGAAGCTTTTTCAATAGCGGAAGTATCGTCATTTCTGGTGAAGAGAATGTCTTGGGACGTGGCAAAATTTGAGAGATATTCCTCTTCTGTGTAAATTTTGTCGTTGCCGTTGTTCCGGAATCTATAGAATGTGCCTAATTTGGATTCCCCGTCATAATATTGTCCGGCTAAGACGACCGCGGGGTTCAGGATGTTGGAAGATTCATCCGTATGGCTGCGTGTGGATTCATGGGTATAGATGCTGTTGCCGAATCCTTGAGATGCATCAGGGAGAGTGATGAAATCGATCTCTTCAGTTCTTTTTTCGGAGTCATAGTTTACCGACCTCGCCCAGTGGAATGTTTTATTCACCTGATTGTTCCATTCCCATTCTCCAAGGAAGGATAAGAGTTCGGAATATGTTCCAGGAAATTGTTTTATCAGGAATGTTGACTTGTCAGTGGCGGTGACACCCCAGCCTTCCAGTTGCAGGTTGAGTTCCTTATCCCCGTTTACTTTAACCGGTGCGAGCGACAGGCTGTTATCTTCTTCTACAGCTATTTTTGCTGCAATCCGGTCAAGGGTGATTTCTATGGGAGATTCATTGAAAAGATTGTCATGAGAAAGAGTATTGTAGAAAATCTTTCGACTTTCGTTTTCGCCGGTGTCAAAATATGAGGCATTAGACATTATCATGGC
>JAIDJJ010000376.1 GCA_029052265.1 Muribaculaceae bacterium | reverse complement strand
TATATGATGTTTCCAAAGCCTCTATTCTGTCTCCCCACGGGGAATTTATGAAATTTTCCGACGCCTCATCGATAGAGGGCTTATCCACATCGATTGCAAGCACCTTTGAATCAGGGTTTCTTTGTGCAAGCATAAGGGCTATGACTCCACATCCGGTGCCAGCATCAAGTATGTCGCCGGCGCATGTGCTTGCCCACGCGCCGATCAGCACTCCGTCCACTCCGACTTTCATGCTGCTGCGGGTGTGGCTGACTGAAAACTTTTTGAAATGAAACAATCCATCTTTCATGCTGCAAATGTAATAAATAATGAGTAACTTTGCACCATGTTAAAGAAGAAACATCCGTTAAAATCTACAGAATCCGCCGAAATCAACATCAGCGGTTCTTTTATAGCCGAGTTTCCATCAGACGAAAACATCAATTCTTTTGAATTTGATGCCAGCCATATCACTCTTCTGCCCATTTTCAATTCTGTGGTGTTCCCCGGGATGCCTCAGCCTGTGAAATTAGAAAATGAATATGTGGAGAAACTCGTTGAGAAGGCGTACGAAAACAATGAGACGCTTTTAGCCGTCACTGTCAAGGAAGAGGTGGATTCCCCTTCCGTGGTAAAGGATTTTTATCCTGTCGGCGTGATATGCAGGGTCGCGAAGATCATCAAGATGCCGGGCACTGTCCCTGTAGCGTTTGTCTCCGCCCACCTGAGGTGCCGACTGAGGCGCATAGTCAAGAAAAATCCATGGCTAACCGCCGCAGTGGAACCTATGCCCCCATTGTCTGCCGAAGATAAGGATTTTGAGATTGAATGCCTTTATGACAATATCCAGAAAGCCTACGACAATGTCATGTCGTATATCCCTGACCAGGAAAAGGAACGGCTGCAATATTCAGTAAAAGAGCTTGGGGGAAGAATCGAGCCTGCAGTATATTTCATGGCGTCAAATTCACCTCTTTCCGTTGAAGAACGCGCCACTTTGCTGAACGCAGATTCCTTAACAGGTCTTCTTGAGGCTTTATTGAAATACCTCGACCTGTCTTTGCAGAAACTTGAGATACAGGCAAGCATACACATGCGCACGCATGAAGATCTCAACCGGCAGCAGAAAGAACATTTCCTCCAGCAGCAATTGAGGACTATACAGAACGAGCTTGGCGAGGATTCCGATAATTCTGACGTCGATGAGCTGCTTGAGCGGGCTCAAAAAAAAGTGTGGAATAAAGAGGCGAGACAACATTTTGACAAAGAACTAAAAAAACTTCAGAGGTTCAACTCTCAAAATCCGGAATATTCGATACAGTATTCCTATCTTGACACTCTCCTCAACCTCCCGTGGAACCACTATTCTCCGGACAACTTCGCGTTATCAAAAGTTGAAAAAATACTTAACCGCGACCATTACGGACTTGAGTCTGTAAAAGAAAGGATCATCGAGCAGATGGCGGTGATCAAACTTCGCAACGATATGAAAGCGCCGATAATATGTCTCTATGGTCCTCCCGGAGTCGGTAAAACCTCTCTCGGAAAATCAATAGCAGACGCGCTCGGCAGGAAATATGCCAGAATATCTTTGGGTGGACTTCATGACGAGGCTGAGATCCGCGGGCACCGCCGCACGTATATCGGCGCTATGCCGGGACGCGTGATTTCAGCTTTGGCAAAATGCGGCACCGGAAATCCTGTATTCGTACTTGATGAGATCGATAAAATAAGAAAAGATTTCAAAGGTGATCCTTCGACCGCGTTGCTTGAAGTGCTTGATCCGGAACAGAACAGCAAGTTTCACGATAATTATATAGATTTAGAGTACTATCTTTCAAAGATTCTCTTTATAG
>JAIDJJ010000375.1 GCA_029052265.1 Muribaculaceae bacterium | reverse complement strand
GTCATCCCGACAACCAATCTTCTGTTAACCTTAAAATCTAATACCATGAAAAACTCGATGCAAAATTAGTAATTATTTTTCAAAATATGCTATATAACATGAAAAATTTTTACTAATTAACATTGATTAACTTTTAAGGTTTATAAATTGCGAATAATTTACGCAAGTATCTTTGAAATTATGAAAAAAGTATTTGATTTTCTCAAATCGCTTTCGCAAAACAATAATAGGGAGTGGTTTAATTCACATAAAGAAGAATATCTGAAAGTGAAAACTTCTGTTGATGAGTTGGCAATGCGGCTTATAGCTGCGATAGCGTCTTTTGATCCTGAAGCAGCGTGGCTTACCCCGGCTGATTGTACCTACAGGATTTACCGCGACACACGCTTTTCAACAGACAAGACCCCGTATAAGACGCATATAGGCATTTTTATAAATCCTCCCTACGGTAAGAAAGTCAACAGAATGGGTTATTATGTGCATATCGAACCGGGAAATTGTCTGCTCGCTGCGGGTACAGTATGTTTGCCATCCAAGACAGTGGCGGCAATACGGCGGTCTATCTTTGACAATGTGGAGGAGTATCTGGAGATCATGGAGAATCCTGACTTCCGGGCGGCTTATCCAGAAGTGGGGGAGAATTGTCTGAAAACCGCCCCGAAGGGGATTCCGCGGGATTGGGAGCATATAGATCTCGTCCGTCCGAAGGATTTTGTAGCCACCCACCGGCTGAAGGATGAAGATCTTTGCCAACCGGATTTTGTGGAGACCGCGGGAAGACTGTTTTCACTTGCAAAACCCTTCAATGATTTCATTAATTATGCTATAACTGAAGAGGTGTGAACCACCTGACGTTGTTTCATAGTCATCTTTCTTAGAAACTGTTTAAATTTATTTGTCGAAGGAATTGAGAGGATTTGTCGAGCAGATTTTTGATATTTATGATGGAGTTATGGGGTTCCATAATGACTGAATAAATATCATAAAGATGATGACAAAGACCTCAAAGACAAGACAAAATAAATTTTAAACAGTTTCTTAAAGCAGCCATCTTATTCAAAATCGAGGGAGAGCACCTGAAATTCAGTTCGCCGGTTTATCTGATCGGCGGCTTCCTGATCTTCGGGACTTAAAGTCTTGATGAATTCTTCCGACAGTACGGTTCCTTCCGGGAATTGGGGATATTCCCGGGCGATCCGTTTGGTGACAGTCTTTGGCACACTTTCTCCGTATCCTTTCGGGCTTAGCCGCGCCATGTCTATGCCGGCAGCAATAAGATAGTCGACCACACTTTTAGCCCTTCTTTCAGAAAGGCGCAGATTATACTCGTCGCTCCCTTTGCGGTCGGTATGCGCTCCCATCTCTATGGTCACAAATGGATTGTCGCGCAATATCTGCACCATTTCATCAAGAGCCTCTTTTGATTCGGGGCGTAGTGTGGCTTTGTCGAAATCGTAGAAAATGTTTTCTACCACCTGAGGCTTGTTTACGGCTGCAAGGAGGAAGTCGATCACATAATCTGCATCTTCCTCTGCCACGTCACTTTCAAATTCCTGTTTTAGGCTGAGGTATCCCGGGGCGCCTGCCTTCATGACATACTTCACACCCCTGTCGAGGTTGAATTTGAAAGATCCGTCATCGCGTGCCACTTCCTTCTGGTTGCTTCCGTCGTCACCCACTATCCGTATGATGGCGTTGGCGACCGGTTCTTCATCGCGGTCAAGCACGAATCCGGAAATTGTGACGTGTATGTCAGGAAGTTCGAAACTATAGATATGGTCCCTTCCGCGGGCATCCCCTCTGTTTGAACTGAAAAAGCCATTTTCCCCGTTGCCGAAAGTTATGCCGAAGTCATCTCCCGGACTGTTGATTGGAAGCCCCATATTTTCCACACTCCAATAGTCGCCCGTACTGTTAAGTCTTGCCTTGAACAGGTCAAGCCCTCCGAATCCCGGGTGTCCGTCGGAAGAAAAATAGAGAGTAGAGTCTGTGCGGGAATATGGAAACATCTCGTTACCTTCGGTGTTTATCTGCGCTCCCATGTTTTCAAGCGTCCCCGCACGTTCCTTGAGATTTATTCTCCAGATGTCAAGTCCACCGTATCCTCCGGGCATATCGCTGCAGAAATAAAGGTAAGTTCCGTCTGCCGATACGGCGGGGTGTCCGACAGCGGAGAGGGTGTCGGCAGTAATTTCAAATTTTTGGGGAGTGCTCCAGGTGGCGTCACTTCTGCGCGAGGTGTATATCTCCACAGAAGTGCTTGAAGTTTCCGATCTGCGGGCACGGGTGAGATACATGGTCTGTCCGTCAGGAGAAAAGCTCACCACCCCTTCATCGGCGTCAGAATTAAGGTCTCCTTCAGCCGGCTGAGGGGTCTGCCACTGTCCCCTTTCATTTTTTTTGCTGAAGTAGATGTCGCCCTTTTTCATGCCGGTTATTTCCGATCTCTTTTCGCCGGTTGCCTTTTCTGAGGTAGAGGTGAAGTATATCTGGTCAAGGCTTTTGTCGAGATACATAGGTGAGAAATCGGAACGTTTGGTGTTGAAAATTTTAGCATTTTTCACCACATATCTTGTTTTCGGCTGATTTTTTGCAGCCAAGGCTAATCGGCATCCTGCAATACCTTCGCGTGCGAGAGCGTTATCAGAAACATAGGTCAGGAAATTTTCATAAGCCTCGATAGCGTTTTTATATTTCCCCTCCCCCTGGAGCGCTCTGCCGAGATGCAGGTAAACGGAGGAGTCGGGATATTCATACCTGATTGCATTCTGGAATGCTTTCGAGGCATTGGCAGCCATATTTAATTTTTCATAACATTTCCCCATTTTGAAAGCCACTTCGCCCCGTGCGGGACGTTCCTCCTTTTTGGTCATCCTGTTGTAGACTTTCCTGTAGATTGCCTGTGCATCGAAATATTCCCCTCTGTCCAAAGCATCGTCGGCATCAGAAAGTTTGACGCTTCTGCATCCCGAAGCAATGAGTAGGAGCGCAGTCATAAAAAGGAAATAGGCATGAGATCTCATGCCTATTAAACGTTTTGTCATAATTGATATTGCCTTGCGGGGCTTGCTTCCTTATTATTAAGGAGCCAACATTTTCAATAAAAACTTTCTGATGCAAGAATCTGCGCGAAAGAGATGTGAATCCGTTAAAAACGGATATCCTGTCAGAAGAATGAGTATGAGATCTTGAAATTGACGAGAGGGTAGACCGGAACAGCTTTCATGAAGTTGAGATAATCCCCCACCTTTCCTCTCACATTAATAAGATCCTTGTTCATGTTGACGCCGTCATGAAGAATCACCTGAGGCGCACCGCCCCAAAAGAGTAGTCCGGCTTCCACGCCCACATTCCATTTCTTCATGTCGTCGAGCGCACCGCTATAGCCGAATCCGAGATATGGTTTGAAGATATTTGTTTTTGCTTTGGCTCTCACATACCCGTCTTTCGAGGGTTCCATCATATACGGTTTTCCGTCTTTGAAATCTCCGATGTGGATTCCGACCCTGCCGTATTCCTTGAATTTCTCCTGCAATTCGAGCACCTGGTCGGGATCAAGATAATTCCCTCCCCCCAACGGGACATCATAAATGTCTTCGACACTCATGAAGTAGTCGTATGCACGGTTATAAAGGTTAAGGGCAACGAGAGTAGTCATCTGACTGCGTTTGTTTTCGGCACGTCCTGCTACCGAAGAACCCACATAGAATCCTGCCGTGAAATGCCAGTGACGGTTCTCCTGAAAAGGGAACACGTCAACAAGGAATTTAAAATTAAGCATTTTAGGTTGGGCGGTCATCTTCACTTCTTCATCCATTTCAAGACCGGTCATGTCGTAGACCATCTCCTGGATATGGCTGATGTCATTGCTCACTCCGTCATTGTTGAAAGAGGATATGTCGAAGCTTAAGGGTAGATGAAAAGAGGGGATCCATTCCACTCCGGCACGCACGCGTGTCCATTGGGTGACAGGTGTCGCGAGTTCAAACCCGAATCCTCCTGTTCCGATTGTCAGGGCTGCGTCAAGATTATCAAACACATGGTTTGTCCGGCACCAGTCGGCGAATCCTTCCATTGGCTTCGGATTTAGAGCCGCCATGTAATTCTTCCCAAGCATTGTTCCGGAACCGGTGGAATCGTTATTGGCGGGGTCGTTTTTTTTCTTTACTATATAAGTATTGCGGAACCGGGATACTTCCTGGGCATCTGCGAGAGAAGCCGTTGCAGAAATTGCCGCGAGAACAAATATAGCGAGGAAACATTTTTTCATAACCGTGGATAATTTGAAAATATTCAGACATGAGCATTTTTACGGGAGGAAATCTCCCGCAATAAAGACTCCGCAATCGCGGAATCATTACATATATAAACGTAAAAAACGCTTAGCGGATGCAAAATTAGTAAAAAAATTGTAATAGAGATTGTTGAGGATTGTCCATTATGACAT
>JAIDJJ010000374.1 GCA_029052265.1 Muribaculaceae bacterium | reverse complement strand
ATGACTGAATAAATATCATAAAGATGATGACAAAGACCTCAATGACAAGACAAAATAAATTTTAAACAGTTTCTTAATGTTAAAAGTAAACATACTCTAAATATATGGAGTGCAATATCATGAGGAATTTCGTGTTTATGAATATGACATGGACACTGAAGCCGGACAGCCATATGAAGTCAAAGATGTGTCATGTATAAATTTTAAGAACAACGTAATATAATGATACGAAATCTAATAAAAGCTCTTACTGTAGTCGCATTGGGTTTACCTGTTTCTTCCGCGGCACAGACATTGCTTTATCCGAATGAGTTTCCTCTGGAAGATGTGAAACTCCTTGACGGATCTTTTAAAGATGCAATGGAATTGAACGTCAACACTCTGCTGAAGTATGACGTAGACCGCCTGCTTGCCCCTTATCTTAAGGCTGCCGGCTTGGAACCTAAAGGGGAGAGTTTCAGCAATTGGGACGGTCTTGACGGACATGTCGGCGGCCATTATCTTTCCGCCTTGGCAATCCATTATGCCGCCACCGGAGACAAGCGTCTTAAAGAGCGCATGGACTATATGCTGGGGCAGCTGGCTCTTTGTGCGGCGACACGTGGCGACGGGTATCTTGGAGGCGTGCCGGGAGGTGATGCGCTTTGGGACGAGATCAGAAAAGGGAATCCCGGTAAAGTATGGGAATATTGGGTGCCGTGGTATAATGTGCATAAAATGTATGCCGGACTACGCGACAGCTGGATATACGCCGGATCGAAAGCCGGATTGAATCTGTTTCTGGATTTTTGCGACTGGGGTATAGATGTGACGAAGAATCTGTCGGATGGCAAGATGGAGGAAATGCTCGGGAATGAATTTGGCGGAATCGATGAAATTTATGCCGATGCATACGCGCTTACAGGCGATAAGAAATATCTTGATGCCGCCAAGCGTTTCACTCATCATCAATTGTTTGATGATCTTGTGAAGGGGGTTGATAATCTTGATAACCGCCATGCAAACACACAGGTGCCTAAAGTGGTGGGGTATCAGCGCATTGCGGAACTTTCCGGAGATCCTGATTATAGGAAGGCGTCTGAATTTTTCTGGGAGACTGTGGTTGTCAACCGTTCTCTGTCTATCGGCGGTAACAGCCGTCGTGAGCATTTTGCTTCAGAATCTGACGCAAAGAGTTATGTCGACGACCGGGAGGGCCCTGAATCCTGCAATACAAACAATATGCTCAAGCTGACTGAAGGGCTGTTCAGAATGAATCCTGATGCGAAATATGCTGATTTCTATGAGAGGGCCCTCTTTAACCATATCCTTTCCACCCAGCATCCGGAGCACGGAGGGTATGTCTACTTCACGTCTGCACGTCCCGGACATTATCGTGTCTATTCTCAGCCTAACAGTGCAATGTGGTGTTGTGTCGGGACCGGAATGGAAAACCACGGTAAATACGGGCAGTTTATTTATACTCATTCATCTGATTCTATTTGGGTGAATCTTTTTATTCCGTCAGAGTTGAAATGGAATGATAAGAATGTAAGCATCACCCAATCAACAGAGTTCCCCAAGAATGGATGTGTGAAGCTTACTATTTCCGGTGCTGAACCCGGAAAATTCAGTCTGTTGTTGCGTCATCCGGGATGGTGCGACAAGATGACTGTGAAAGTTAACGGAAAGGCAATAAAGGAAAAGTCGTCACCTTCATCTTATCTTGCACTCGACAGGGTATGGAAAGACGGGGATGTAGTGGAACTTGATATGCCTATGAAAGTCACGATTGAAGAACTGAACTATCTCCCGGATTATGTGAGCATATTGCGTGGTCCCATAGTTATGGGTGCGCGTTTTGACAATGGAGCCCCTATGCCGGGATTGATAGCTGATGATTCGCGTTGGGCGCATATTGCTCACGGACCGTTGGTGTCGGTATTTGACACTCCGTTGCTCATAGGGAAACGTTCGGATCTTTTGAAGAAACTTAACAGGATGCAACCTGCAGGAGATGGAATGAAGTATACAGTCCCGGGATTATTTGACAGTAAATATGGAGATATTGTGCTTGAACCGTTCTATAACATACATGATTCCCGCTATATGATGTATTGGCTTTCAATGACACCTGAGCGGTATGCACAGTATGTCAAGACAGCGCAACGGGATGAAGAGATCCGTTTGGCTCTTGACCGCCGCACGATAGATGCGGTCAATACCGGAGAACAGCAGCCTGAAGCTGACCATTTCATGGAGTCAAGAGCGTCTGTAAGCGGTAATTTTAACGGTGAGGCATGGCGGGATGCCTCCAACGGAGGTTTCTTCTCTTACCGGATGAAGACCGGAGGAAATTCTGACCTGATACTTAGGGTAAGGTATTGGGGTAATGAAACCGGTTCGAGAAAGTTCAATATCCTTGTGGATGATGAGGTCCTTGCCACAGAAGACATTTCCGGGAAATGGAATAAAGACGGTTTTGTGGATAGCGAATATGTCATCCCGGCAAGACTGATTGACCGCAAGGATGCCATAACCGTGAAATTTGCGAGCGAGCAGGGTCACACCGCGGGTGGTGTCTATCATGTACGTCTGATCACTCCTGTAGAATAAGTTCCTTGAAAAAGTGTTATTTTTGTAGCCAATAAAATATATACATGCATTTTCAACGACTTGGTATTCATTCCATACCTAATGTCAGGGATTATCTTATAATCATAGCCGGCATGGCTGTCTATGCTATCGGCTTCACGGCGTTTATCCTGCCTCATGAAATAGTGATCGGAGGGATGGCAGGTTTCAGCACACTTGTGTATTTCGCCAGCGGAGGGCTGCTTCCGGTGGCGGTCACGATGTATGCCACCAATATCCTTATGCTTGTGTGCTGGTACAAGAGCCTGGGTCGTCAGTTTGTGGTCGGAACAGTTTTCGGCGCGACGATATTATCAGCCATCATAGGTTTGATAGAGGGGTATTTCACATCACATCCCCCTCTTGTGTCAGACCCGACCATGAGTGTGCTTATGGGTTCGGTAGTTTGCGGAATAGGAATCGGGCTTTATTACTCCCACAAGGGGTCGGCGGGAGGCACCGATATCGTGGCGGCTATTTTCGAGAAAAAACTCAATATCAGCATAGGAAGAACCATGATGATAATTGATGTGGCGATTGTGACATGTTCGTTCTTCCTTCCGTTCGACGGGGATATGGACGCCCGTATACAAAGTCGTGTGCAGACCATCATATATGGGTGGACTTCCATAGTGATATATTCCCTTGTGGCAAATTATATGGTCAATGCCGACAAGCAGACAATCCAATTTTTTATCTTGTCGCCCAAATGGGAAGATATTGCAGACCGTATCGCCCACGAATGCGGCAGGGGAGTGACATCTTTTGACGGGAAAGGACTGTGGACAGGTGAAAACCGCACGATGCTTGTGGTGTGGTGTCGTCAATATGATGCTGATCATATCTACAGTATAGTGCAGCGTATAGATGAAAGCGCATATATAATCCAGTCGAAAGCCAAAAGTGTGTATGGTAACGGTTTTGACAGATTGCACACCAAGAGCAGAAAAGTTAAAAAATGATAGTCGGCTTCGCGGTTGGCGTGAACTGTGGCAACACACACACATTTTTCTGAAATTTTTTTAACTTTTTAGCGTTTCGGTTGTTACTGTCTATAGAGCCAATGGGGAAGGTATGTCCTGTGTCCTTTAAGGCGGCATTATCATAAACATCTTCATTATGAGAAAAAGTTATTTTGTTTTGGGTTGTGCATTATTGATATGCGGATCTGTTATCTTTGCGTCATGTATCGAACACAACAAGATTCTCGGGTCCTGGAAAGCAATCACACCTATAGACATGACCCCGGAATTGTCAGGGGCGAGCAGTGCTTCTTTTGTCCCCGCCATTACGTTTGAAGGCGGGAAAGAGAAAAGCGGGGGAGACGTGACGTTTGCCGGATCTGTCAGTGTGGAGAAGCGGTTCACGCACAACCTGACAGGGGAGATACTGATGTCTGCCGCAGGGGAAAGCCGGGTGGAAGGCACGTGGAGTCCTGACATAGATGACGACGAAGATCTCCTTATAGATTTCGATATGGAATCGCTCAAAATTAAATTCGACAGGGATGATATCACGTTCAGTGGAGGAGGCTATATGTCTTTGACGAATGAGCAGAAAGATTCACTCGTTACTGTTGAAACCGAGGTTTTGGCAAGAGAATTGAGATCTGTGCTGAAGACGGAGCTGATAAGATTCAGTGTGATAGAGGACGTGGAGATAAGCAAAGACAGAAACACTCTTGGATTTGAAATCAAATCGCCTAAAACAGACTTGCGTTTTCGCCGTATGGACAAATGACGTCAAAGGATATTATAAGAGCTCGTTCCTTAAAATTTCGGGGTCGTAGGGGTCGCAGCCTTGGAGTGGATTTTGTCACTTGCTGAAAGGAGCA
>JAIDJJ010000373.1 GCA_029052265.1 Muribaculaceae bacterium | reverse complement strand
CCGGGTCCTGTCCCCAACTCCGGATAATTCCAATATTTCATTACCTGAGCCATCGCAGTCGCCACACATCCTGTCAAGGCTCGCTTCCCTTTTATTTCCGGGCACTGTCTGTTGAAAGGTGCCCCCTGGTCCCATTTCGTCTTTACAAGAGGATCCACTGGTTTCCGTGCCGATCTTGTTGACGGAGCATATGCCGGAATACCGTTTTCCCTGGCATAATTTATCTGTCTGCCATATTCTTCTATCCACCACTTCATCTGCTCCGGCATCTCTTCCGCATTGAAGGCTCCACCGGAGGAATATCCAAGCACAGGAGCCGCCGAATCGTCGGCACTAAGCACCCAGTAACCGGTGGTCCCGGGATTATTAAATACATAGACAGCCGCCTCTCCCGAAGACAGTCTTGACGTGAACAGAAGTTCGGGATTGCCCGTGCCTCGTGTAGGAAGATCCAGACCTCTTTCGGCAATCATCCTTTGCAATGCCTCTTCCGGAGAGATGACGGCTCCTTGTGCTATGGCGGCACAATAAAGAAACGTAATCGGCAAAAGTAAAAATTTTTTCATATCATAGATATTTATGTTTTTTCTCAAGACTGTGTGCTGTCATATAGACTACACTATTCAAGTTTCAAAATCGTTTCGGAAATCTGACGGAATCTTGAAAACGAAAAAGTTTCTAAATATCCGTAAAGATATATAATTTTTTTATTTCTTTAATTATGGGTTCTTCATATTTTGAGTTTTCCGTGCAATTTCGTTCATTTTTTATTATATTGTCTCGTCAGAGCATGCTTCTTATATATATTTTGCCTATTTTTGTCAAAATATTTTTATTATGGCTTCTAAATATAATTATTTCCGATTGTTGCTGGCATGTGGCATATTTGTCTCTGCAGAGATGGCGACAGCCCAACAGGTACATACTGAGGAATGGTCTGACGGAATCATTCGCTCTCTCGTATTCCGCCCCGGGGATTTTGAATCCGGATTTTATAGAATTCCCGCCATCGTCACTGCCGCCGACGGCTCTTTGGTGGCTGTAGCTGACAAACGTATAGAACATAACGGCGACCTCCCTGCGAAGATTGATGTAGTGTCTCGCAAGAGTTTTGACGGAGGGATGACATGGACCCCTTATGTGACTGTAGCCGCCCACGATTCTATAGGGGGATGTGGTGATCCCGCCCTTGTCTTTGACCACAAAAGCGGAGACCTTATAAC
>JAIDJJ010000372.1 GCA_029052265.1 Muribaculaceae bacterium | reverse complement strand
CCATTATTCTACGAGAGCTAATTATTTCAGCAGACGATATTGATATTTATAAATATACGAGATTGGAAATCCGTCGATAGAATACATCAGCCAATCCGAGTGAGGTCGGATTTTCGGTTTCATTGAGAGTGAATATGGAAAGATTGTCGCGCTGGATATGTCAGCTATTGATATGAATGATGAGAGGGAAAGGTACAAAATAATATAGATAGTCTTAGAATAGGTTCAAAAGATTTCGGGTGATCAATACCTGAAAGATTCAAGATCTTACAGGAACTGTAACCGTAATCTCTATTAAAAAGCTGTCGATCCTGATACTGTAATTACCTTTAAAATTTCTAATTACATGACTGAAACAAGATTTTTATCATTTGGCAGACTACAGTATGTATTCAGCCGCAAAGTGACAAGGGTATTGACCGTGACGGCGCTTGCCCTGGCATTCAATGGTGTGTCGGCGTATGCCGAGCCGGTAGCGCAGGCGGTGCAGCGCCAAGGTAAGAAAGTGACCGGAACTGTATTTGACCGTACCGATAATGAACCGATAGTCGGTGCGACTGTGCAGGTTGTGGGTACGAATATCGGAACCAGTACTGATATCGACGGCAAATTTATCATCAGCAATCTTCCGGCAGGGGCAAAGAAGATAAGGATAAGCTTTGTGGGTATGAAAAGTCAGGAGCTTGATATAAAATCTGAAATGACAGTCTATCTTGACCAGGACGCGCAGGATATGGAAGAAGTGTTGGTAGTGGCTTATGGCACAGCTAAGAAGGGCACTTTTACAGGAGCTGCAAGTTCTGTCAATTCGACCCAGTTGTCAAACAAAGTGATGACTACCGCCACAAGCGCCCTTGTGGGATCGGTGCCGGGATTGACAGTCACTACCGCCAACGGTCAGCCTGGTTCGGCTCCGTCCATATATATACGCGGCATGGGTTCAATGAGCGCGAGCAATGATCCTCTGATAGTGCTTGACGGCATGCCTTACGACAATTCGATAAGCAGCATCAATCCTTCGGATATCGACAATATCACCATTCTAAAAGATGCGTCGTCGACCGCCCTATACGGAGCACGTGCGGCGAACGGTGTGCTTATGATCACAACCAAAAAAGGAAATAAAGACAAACTGAGGGTTAATGTCAGCCTGAATCAAGGTTTCACCGCCCGTCAGACAGGAGACTATGAAAAGGTGAATCTCAATGATTATGTGAAGGTATATTGGGAGAATCTGCGCAATCAATATGTGCGCGACGGCAGTTCTTATGAGGATGCGGGAATGGCTGCATCGAAGAATCTGTTTGATAATCTGGCTTACAATCCTTTTAATATGCCGGGTGAGCAGGCTCTTGATGCCAACGGAAATCTTAATCCCATGGCTCGCCTTCTTTGGGAAGACGACACGGATTGGGAAGACGCCGTGCAGCAGCTGGGAAACCGTACGGATGCGACCGTTTCTATAAGTGGAGGTACCGACAGGGCAGATTTCTTCGCATCTGTAGGATACACGGATGAAAAGGGTTACATAATCGGTTCGCGTTTCAAACGCTACACCGCCCGCTCTAACATGAACGCGCAGATAACCAAATGGCTGAAAGTCGGCACCAATCTTTCTGGAAATATAAGTCTGAGCGACGGAAATCAGAATGAAAGTTCCGGCAACAATTCAAATCCGTTCAGGTTTGTACGCAACATCGGCCCCATATACCCCATTCATGTCCACAATCCGGAAACCGGGGAATATATCCTTGACGAGGCAGGAAATAAAATTTATGACTTCGGCACCGCTTATTCCGGCAACGGAATCGAAGTGCCCGCCAGAGATTTCGTATCGGGAAACAATCCGGTAAAAGAACTGCAGGACCGACAGGATAGTTTCAAACGCAACACCCTTAATGCCAAGGTGTATGCGGAGATCAAGTTCCTCAAAGGATTTACGTTT
>JAIDJJ010000371.1 GCA_029052265.1 Muribaculaceae bacterium | reverse complement strand
CCGTGAAACAGTTCCGCAAGACCGGATTTCAGATCAGGCAAATTCGCAACCGTCTCCATACGATTTCCACCGGAGGGAGGCAACAGGAATCCTGTGTTGGAAGATTCAGGCACGAAGTGTTTCGGGAAAAAATACGCAAGTATATCCGGCAGGACGGCGGGGTCTTTCTTTGTGGACAGGGTCAGGGAAGACGAAAAAGCATACTTGGAAACTTCTCCTTGTATAGAGATGTCAACAGACAGTCCGTTGTTCGCACTGCGGAGAACGTTGACTGTATTGCCACCGGCAGACACTTCCACGGGAGTTGTAGCCACTCCATTGTGAAACAAGTCCGCGGTATTCTCAATACGAAGAAGGTTTCTAAGGGATTTGTTTGATGAATTCACCATATACGGCACATCAAACAAGGCAAGAGCTTCAAGTATATTGCTTTTGCCGACATTAGGTCTGCCTATCAGCACATTAATACGCCGACAGTCGGAGAGCGTTATCGATTTTACAGACTTGAAGTTCTTAATGGATACGCTCGTGAGATTGCTTGGTGCGGATTTTTCCATAATGTGCAAATTTACAAAAATATTTTGATGTGGTCATAGTCGGCGTCTGTTATTTTTAATTCATACAATGGACTATATGCTGATATTGTACAGTCTCCGTACAAAAAAGGACGATTATAATAGAGTGTAGGTACAAATTTTTGCGATTATAACACTGATTTATACAAAAAACTGAGTTTAACTTATGATTAAAGCTGTATGATATAGGTTTGCGCAACATCTTGACTGTTTCCGGACAATGCCGTCAGCGGCGTTTGGAACAACATCACGGAGTATATTCGCTCATAATGGATAACGTACCGGGACTGGCTATTTTTCTCTTTGTCCATTTATGGTTTGCATCTCGGTTTACAGAAGATGTGAAACTGTGCTGTATTTCTTTATCCCCGCGAAGTGGCAACCACTTATTTTGTTTCTCTTCTTTTTTCTTGTGCTAAGAGTATGTTTACTTTTGGCATAAGTTAAGATTTAGAAAGAGTTTTTGAGGTTGTTTTGAGACTGAGTGAAGGAGTTATGGGGTTCCATAACGACTGAATGAAGGCTTAAAACAAGCCAAAAAGACTTCTAAAGATTTCTTAATGTTAAAAGTAAACATACTCTAAGAGCCGCAAAGTGACGCACGGGAACAGATACCTCAGACAGATACTCATTGAGATCGCATGGAGCGCATCAAGGACCCGAA
>JAIDJJ010000370.1 GCA_029052265.1 Muribaculaceae bacterium | reverse complement strand
GATGATGACAAAGACCTCAAAGACAAGACAAAATAAATTTTAAACAGTTTCTAAGACTATACAAATTATGGTTTATCTCAAAATTTTGCCCTCTTCAAAAAAATCTTTATAAAAAACGCTACATTTTGTCGTATTGGAATAGTATCTTTGCAATATGAAACTCAAATGAAGCTCCCCATATGACATTTCCTCATCTTACACAAGTTGTACTGTCATCAGGAAATTTTTATAGGGAATGCCTCTTAACAATATTATATAATTTATGAACTTCTGGAATTTTCTTGGATTATCCTGTTTGCTTGGCTCAATTTTCAAAAGCAGGAAACACTCATGTACCCCAAATTATGAACCGACACGAGAGTCTGACATTGAAGATCGATATGATTATCTGTCGGAACGTATTGACGAACTTGAAAACAGGATTAATGATCTTGATCAGGATTCTGATGTATATGATGAGATATATGAGGATATAGAACTGTTGAGGGATGAGCTTAATGAGATTGAAAATGAACGGGACGACCTTGATTTCCTATAACTCGGAAGGAGTCTTAGTGAAATAATTCCAAAGAGATTGCCATTAATATGAAACCGGACATCACCCCTCCTATCACTGCATGATGGCGTCCATATTTCAAAGCGGAGGGGAGCAATTCATCAAACGAAATGTAGACCATCACACCTGCCACACTCGCAAGCATAAGGGCACATACAGCATCTGTCCATAAAGGCATGAGTATCATCCCTCCGACAAGAGCTCCCAGCGGCTCAGCCAATCCTGAAAGCAAAGCAGCCAAGATGGCTTTTGATCGTTTGCCCGTGGCTTGGTAAATAGGGACTGCTATAGCTATCCCTATCGGCAGATTATGGATGGCTATTGCGATTGTTATCGGGAGCGCTATGTCGAGACCTTCAAACGCGGCTATAAATGTGGCTATCCCTTCAGGAAAATTGTGAATACTTATAGCCACCGCCAATAAAATACCTTGACGTTCCATCACGCTTTTGTCAAAAGTCTTGGAACTGATATCTGTGTCAGGCACATGAGGACAGCGTGTATGCGTGTGACCGGGCAAAATCCTGTCGATCAACGCTACTGCCCCACTACCCGCAAAAAATGCTATAAAACCGTAAATCCTCCCCTCTTTTCCCGGAAACATTTCATGTAGTTCGGACAACGATTCAGGCACGATTTCCATAAATGATATGAAAATCATGACTCCGGCAGAAATCCCTAATGCCCATGCCAAGGTAGATTTGTTGTTGCCCTTGGCGATAACTGAGACGAAAGCACCTGCCACGGTCGATAAGCCTGCCAAGGTGGTAAGCGTCATTGCAGTTACGAATGTATTGTAGTTTATATTTTCCAACATTTCTGATCGCAGTTAACAATTAACAAACATATAAATTCCCAACTCCCCGTAATACAGGAATTTGGAGATTCAACCGGAGAGCGAAACCTGTTTTCATCACATCTCTAATTAATTTTTATAGCTACCTGATAGACTATTAATATCGATGTGATTTGAGATACCGGCAAGGAACTGCTGCATCTTGCCGGTCTGTGTCTGAAACGAAATTTCAAACCGCAATATTGTAAGAGACACGGATAGTTTATTGTTCCCAAGATCCCGGCATTGACTTTTTTGTGGGAATGAGGTCTTATAAAATCTGCAGGGACACAGCCATTATCGCAAACCCGAGGATGACACCTCCGATAGCGGCATGATGGTGACCGTAACTGTGTGCACTCGGCAAAAGTTCGTCAAAAGATATATATACCATGATCCCTGCCACAGCTGCAAGTACAATTCCATTGATTGCCGGAGTCCAAAATGACAGCAGCACCAGTCCGCCTATCAATGCACCCACCGGCTCCGCCAGTCCTGACAACAATGAAAACCATATCGCCTTCGAACGTTTCCCTGTGGCATGATAGATAGGAACTGAAATTGCCACCCCCTCTGGTATATTATGCACAGCGATCGCAAACACAATTGGCAACGCTATGTTCCATCCGTCAAGTGCCGATACAAAAGTAGCCATCCCTTCCGGGAAATTGTGTATGCCTATGGCAAGTGCCAAAAGCAATCCCTGGCGTTTTAAATGATGTCTGTTAGAAATGTCCTCATCATAACCTTTATCGTCTGCATGTGTCTCATGAGAATTTTGACTTTCCGGAATAAGCCAGTCTATCAGTGCAATGAACCCTATACCTACAAAAAATGCGATAAGTCCGCACCAGCTCCCGCGTTTCCCTGCGTAAATCGACTGTAAATCAGAAATGGCTTCCGGCAACATTTCCATAAACGAAATATACACCATCACTCTGGCTGATAGTCCCAAAGCCCACGCAAGCATACGCTTATTGTCTGACTTTGTGAAAAAAGCCAGCAACGCGCCTATCCCGGTAGATAGACCGGCAAATAATGTCAGCAACAAAGCCATGCCGAATGTATGAAAATCTATATGCTCAAACATATCTGTAAAACGACACCAGATAATATTTTGTTCCGTTTCAAAACTTTATTTATGAGAATGCCTGTAATGATCTGACCACGGCACAATTATTGAGGTCGAAGTATACATTATAT
>JAIDJJ010000037.1:7073-11082 GCA_029052265.1 Muribaculaceae bacterium | reverse complement strand
TCTGGCGGACAAGAAGTGTGAGCAACGCCTCATCCCGGTTGACCCTGCCTGAATTTTCACCGCAAAGCGATTCCCTGAATGTCTCTGACGCATTGTCGGCTTCATCTGTAAGTCCGTCAGAAGGGAGCAAGGATGCCGTGTCTATCCATTCTATGGGGGTGTCGTAATCAAGTATGCCACGCCATTTCACATCCGGCGCTGCCTCCATAGCCCCTTTGTAGAACCATTCGCTTGAGAATCTCATGATCTCTTCATGCATGCGGTATTGGGTGGTGAGCAGGGTCACTGCTTCGGGATGTTTTTCCACTATTCTTTCCATCAACGATTTTCCAAGTCCGCCTCGCATAGCCTCAATGCTTTTCACTGTAGGCGGGAGCTGGCAATGGTCTCCGGCAAGTATCACTCTCCCTACCCTGCGCATCGGTATCCAGCATGCAGCTTCCAATGCCTGGGCTGCCTCGTCAATAAAAAGTGTTGAAAATTTCATACCTTCCAGAAGACGGCTGGCACTCCCGGTCAAAGTGGAAGCTATGACATGGGCATTGCTGAAGAGATCGTTGTTTATACGGACTTCAAGTTCCGTGGCGCGTGCCTTTAACCGATCTATTTTCTGGTGCCACCGGTCGCCGGAATGACGCCGTGCGGCATAAAGCTCACGGATAGCCTTGCGCACGCTCCAGAGTGTAGGGTAATCCGGATGTGCCTCAAACCGCCTCTCATATGTAGATGAAAGCATCTTGTCATTGACCCTGCAAGGATTGCCGAGCCGCAAGACATTGATGCCCCGGTCTGTCAATTTTTCGGAAATCCAGTCAACAGCCATATTGCTCTGCGCACATACCAGCACCTGGCTCTCCCGACGCAGGGTTTCATGAATGGCTTCAACAAGTGTAGTGGTTTTCCCGGTGCCCGGAGGACCGTGAACAATAGCCACATCCTTTGCCCTCAAAACGTTGTTGACGGCACTCTCCTGAACCTTGTTGAGATATGGGAAACGCATTCCTTCAAACGACAACTCCCCTGCCTTGCGTCCGGAATAGATCAGATCACGCAATTCTCCGAGACGTCCATTGGCTTTCATGGTGCGGTCAAGAGCCTCAAACATTGCCCGATACGTGGTCTCGTCAAATGAAAGGACCACTCCCGCCTCGCCAGCTGACAACAAGGAAATATCCGACTGCTCGGCAACGGCTATCGCCATACGGTCTTCGTCGACAAAGCTCACAGTCCCCTGAAACAGATGTCTTATCGTCCCGTCAGGTTTCGCTACAAACAACGACACCGGTTTACCATATTCGAAATTATGGTCGGCATCATCCGGTGTATTGCGGGTGACTTCCAGAATTTTCTGGTCGATTGAGTTATAATAACTGCGCCCTATCCGCAATGGAAACCACGCATTCCCTCTTTCGGCAAGACGTGTCACACCGATTTTTTCTGTCAATTGGCTGAAAGCCGTTTTTTCCGATTCATATTCGAGCTGCAGGAGACGACGTTGCTCCGCAAGTGCCTGTATCGCCAGATTCATATCACAAAGTTAGTAAATTCCCGGCAATCCATACCCTCTTCCCGTCATATATGCATCCAATATCTACAACCCAATTTTTTAGTCTTCACCTCTTATCAAATAAAAAATCCGCATTTTTGACCAACTAATAAGCATATTTGGGAAATATTTTGCAATTTATCGAATAGAATGTATTACCTTTGCGCTCTCAAAATCCGGACAGCAGACACTTTGTAACCGGAGGTGACATCCGGACAACTCACTTCACGCTGTCTTTTTAATTTGGACAATTTATGAATTTATCCACTCTAAAAGGGAGTTTAATTTCCACAGCTCTCCTTCTTTTTCCGGCATCCGCATTTGCCGAAGGTTATCAGGTAAACACTCTCAGCACCCGCCAGCTCGGTATGGGGCATACCGGAATCGGTATGAAATTGGGTGCGGAAAGCCAATTTTTTAATCCTGCCGGAATGGGATTCATGCACAACAAGGTGGAAGCGGCAGCATCTTTCAACGCTATTTTCCCGGAATGCACCGCCACTGTCGAAGGTAAGGAGTATAAAACCGACAACAAGGCGTCAACCCCTTTCAGTGTATTCGGGGCGTTCAGTATTTTCCATAACCTGAAAGCCGGAATCTCTGTATATACACCCTACGGAAGTTCAATCAACTGGACCGACAACTGGCCCGGAGCCACTCTTATACAATCGGTAGACCTCGCGGCTTACACAGTGCAGCCTTCTGTGGCTTGGCGCATTCTGCCTAACCTTTCTGTCGGCGCAGGACTCACACTCACCTGGGGTTCTGTCAACCTTAACAAAGGTTTGATCTCCGGTGCCGAACTCGATGCAATGCTCGGTATGATAGGCAGTGATGTCCGTTTCGGGGATGTCACGCCGGCATCGGTAAACCTCAACGGGAAAGCTGGGGTGGCTTGCGGTGTCAACCTGGGTGTAATGTATGATTTCTCAAGAAATGTGACTGCCGGCGTGAATTTCCGTTCAAAAAGCATGATGAAAGTAAAGGCGGGAAAAACGGAAGTGAGCTATGCCACTTCTGATCCTACTATCCTCGGGCTTCTTTCTTCAAAACTTGACGGCATATCAAAAACGGATTTCAGTGCAGAGATGCCATGTCCCGCCACTCTCGGATTCGGGGTCTCATGGCACAACAGCCGCGTGGTGGCTGACATTGACGCTCAGCTGACTTTCTGGAACACTTATAAATCTCTTGACATCGCTTTCGACGGTGCATCTCAATTTGATCAGCACCTTGAAAAGAATTATCACAATTCTTGGCTCGTCAGAGGTGGTGTGGAATGGAAGACCACTCCCCGGCTTGATCTGCGCGCAGGCTTAATGATTGACTTCTCTCCTTGTGATAAAGATTTCTATAATCCCGAAACACCCGGCATGACTAAAATCGAACCTACCCTCGGACTCACTTTCCGTCCGGTACCGTGCCTCGGCGTTAATGTAGCGGCGATGTATGTGGCAGGAGTAGGCATGGACAATGCATCCTACACAAGCCCCGGTGTTCTTACAGGGCAACCGATCAAATTCACCGCCGACTACAGGCTCCATTCCTGGGTGGCATCCGTAGGTCTTTCCCTCGCATTCTGATCAACAAACCAACATAAACTATACAGAGACCATAAGAGTCACTTCAAATTTAAGGCGACTCTTATGGTCTCTGTATTTATGTGGTCTCTGTATTTATGTGGTCTCTGTATTTATGCAGTACATTTTTATCATACAGCGCGTTCCTAAAAACTTATTTCCATAAAAATTTTTTCTATCCATATCCTTTACATCATAAAAAAAGACTGACAACATGAATATTGTCAGTCTCCAACGTACAGGAAGTGGGACTCGAACCCACACAGCCGGTAAAGGCCAAAGGATTTTAAGTCCTTCGTGTCTACCATTCCACCATTCCTGCAACTCCTTGCAGCCATCCCGGACTATAACATGCATCCGGGAAAGTGGTATTTGCGGTTGCAAAGATAACTCATTTCTAAATTATATCACTAAATTAAATATATTTTAACTTTTTACTGCCATATCCTTGCATCCATCCATAATAATTTTGCAGCATAATTCAGAAATCAGATGTTTCTGAATGTCCGCCAAAACAAAAACATTCAATTTATCAAAACAAAACTTATGAAAAAGTTAAACCACAAAATCGAATATGGCGACCGTATTTTTGCTCGTCTTACCATGGGACAACGCACCATCTTTGAGTTTGTAGCCGACAGGGTGGCTGATCTCTCCGAACTTCTTGCTCAACTAAGGTTTCTCACCCGCGGGATAAGAGGTCTCGCCACCCTGCATCTGCGCAATCAGACAAAAGGCTGGTGTGCGCAACGTCCGCTGATGCTGTATGCCCACACCACACCTTCCACTCCAATCCGCACAGCAACGTCTCCATTCCGGACAACAGCTGCCGACGGAGCGTTCAATCATGCGGCATTAGCCCACCTGTCGTTATGACTGATAA
>JAIDJJ010000037.1:0-7063 GCA_029052265.1 Muribaculaceae bacterium | reverse complement strand
CCTCTCCACTAAATTCACGAAGAAAGGGAATAGGGCTTATTCCCCGGCGTTACAACTCGGCTCTTAACAGGAGCTGAAACCATTTCAAATTCCAATACCCCGCCTTCCATTATTTCCTTATGGGTAAGGTACGTATTGGTATGTAATTTGCCATTCAACTTCACTGACTTCACATATCTGTTGCGGTCGCTCACCCCTTTTGCCTTAATCACCATTTTTTTCCCGGAAGGCAACGACATCTCCATATATGGCAGATAAGGCGCCCCTATGACATATTGATCTGTGCCGGGACATACCGGATAGAACCCCATGGCGGTGAAGATATACCATGCCGACATCTGCCCGCAGTCATCGTTTCCGCCAAGCCCGCGTATATCATTACGATACATCCGGTTCATGATCTCCCTAACCCAATATTGCGTCTTCCACGGCTGCTTTGTCCACGCATAAAGATATGGTATATGGTGGCTCGGCTCATTGCCATGCACATACCCTCCTATCAGACAATCTTCCGTCACATCTTCATTGTCGGCATAATATTTTGGGTCGAGATGCATCCCGAAGAGCGAATCCAGGCGCTCTATAAATCTTTTTTCACCTCCTGCCACTCCTATCAACCAATCCACGTCGTGCGGCACATGAAATGAGAAATTCCATGAATTTCCTTCGATAAACCCTTCTCCGGATGTCTGGCACGGATCAAAATCCCGCTTAAGACTCCCGTCGGAATATCTCGGATGGGAGAATCCCGTCTCTTTATTATATACATTCCGATAATTCATAGCCCGGTTACGGTAGACCGACGCAACCGAATCGGCACCTGCAATGACCGCAGTCTGATAGATAGCCCAGTCGTCATATGCATATTCAAGTGTGGTGGACGCTCCTACACGGCTTTTGTCATATGGCACATACCCGTATTTCAGATAATCCCCTATTCCTTCGTAATATTCCACATTTGAAGTGGATGTCATGGCTTCAAGTATCTCTCCGCAATCCACCTTCAGACCTTTGGCGTATGCATCCGCGAGGACCGAAACGGCATGATAACCGCTCATACACCAGTTGTCGTTTGCCATATGGCTCCATACCGGAAGCAACCCGTGTACACTCTGCTGCTGATGCCGGAGCATACTCTTCACCATATCCGCCGACCTGTCCGGCATCAACAGCGTCAGGAAGGGATGCAGTGCGCGATAGGTGTCCCAAAGCGAAAACACCGTATAGTTGGTGAACCCTTCCGACTTATGAATATTCTGGTCAAGCCCCCTGTAACTTCCGTCCACATCCATATAAACCGACGGATTTATCATGGTATGGTAGAGAGACGTATAGAACATCGCTTTCTGATCTTCCGTCCCTTCAACTTTGAAAAGCCCTAACTCCCTTGCCCATTCCCGAGTGGCAGCCGAGGATATTTCTTCAAACGACTTTCCGGAAGCCTCAGCCTGCAGATTGCGCATGGCGCCGTCTGTCCCCGTGGCTGACAATGCCACCTTGACCACCAGATCTTCCTCTCCACCGTCAAATTCAAAATAGGTGACCACGTTGCGCCCTCCGATCTCCGGAAAGTTTTTATTTACCTTGAATTTTCCCCATCCACCCCGATAGTTGTTTTTCGCCCTGTCTGTATAACCATAATTCTTTATCGGTTTCGACAGCGAGACTGCGAAATATGTATAATTGGTGCGCGCCCAGCCATTGGTTATCCTGTATCCGGTAAGCAGCGTGTCATTCTCCACCCTTACTGATGACCAGAGTGTCTTGCCTTCGTAATTATATATCCCATGGTTAAGATCCATGATTATCCGTTGCGTCTCGCCCTCCGGGAATGAGTAGGAATGCACCCCGACACGATGTGTAGCCGTAAGGCGTGCCTTGACATTATAATCATCAAGCACGACTTCGTAATATCCCGGCGACGCCTTCTCCCCTGCGTGGGAAAAACGTGAACGGTAGCCGCTATCCGGATCCGATGCGGTCCCGGGATTCAGCTTCAGTTCTCCTGTGGTAGGCATTATCAATATGTCGCCGAGGTCGGAATGACCGGTGCCGCTGAAATGGGTATGGCTGAAACCCACTATGGTGTTGTCGGAATATTGATATCCCGCACAGTATTTATACACGTCGTGCTGATACTTCCCGTCAACATTATGGGGTATTGTATCGGTATCGGGACTGAGCTGCACCCCCCCGAACGGCACGCACGCCCCGGGGAATGTATGCCCCATACCGTCGGTGCCTATCATCGGATTTACATATTCCACCTGTGCGGAAACAGGTAGAAAAAAGAGAAATCCAAGAAGTGGAAAAAACAATTTCATGATTTGCATTCTTTGTTATAGGATTACACACCTGTCTGCCACCATCGGCAAAACAGGTGACTGTTCATGAATGCAAAGTTAACCTAAATAACATTCCTTTCCTATAGTAAACTGCTGGTCTTTCGGCGATAATATGTATTCATTATCGCCAAAATTGTATCTTATTCCAACTTTCGGCTTTTGTGCCTTAGCAGCCTCAAAGATGAAGGGTGGCAAGGAAGCGGCTGACAGTATCCGGATCGCCGGTATATTTCCCGTGGTCTTCGCTGAGTTTGCAGGTCTGCGAATAAAATGGCCAGGATTCCGTGATCTTCACAGCCACGAGTTTTATCACTATATTCCGGGGGCGCACACCGGGAAAATCGTTAGTGAAATGTGTGCCGATACCAAAAGAGGGCTGACACTTGTCGGCGGCATACTTCTGCAATTCTATGGCACGCTCCACATCAAGGGCATTGCTGAAGATTATCTGTTTCGTCAGCGGGTCGATGTTCAACGACTTATATTTTTCAATTATTTTGTCAAGCTGTTCCCGGTTGTCTCCGCTGTCGATACGGAGTCCTTTGAACATGTTGGCAAAGTCTTCGGAGAAATTTAGACTGAAAATTCTCCACCCATATGTGTCATATAGGAATGTACCCAATGCCCCCCGGTAAGTGCGCGACCACACGCTCATGGCTATATGGTTCGCCATAAGCGGACCATACATCCCGGCGATCGCACCGATGAACTCATGCGCCATTGTCCCTATGGGGGTCAGACCATATTTCATTGCAAAATAGACATTGCTTGTCCCTACGAACCGTCCCGGACCTTCCATATCTTCCTGACAATCTTTCATTGCTTTTATAACGGTCTCCTGTGCTTCAAACGATGCCCGCCTGCGCGTCCCCATGTCGCTATAGACACATCCCCCTTCTATAAGGTGCACCCCCTTTTCATAAGAATGTGAATAATATGAGGCATAGTCAAGCTTTGAATCTTCTCCGGTAACCATATAATATAGTTCCGAAACTATGGCAAGCACCTTGACTTCAAGCAATATTGTGTCGCTCCAGTTTCCCTCGAACCGTATATGCAGATGCCCCTCATCATCCTGAGTCACCTTTGCCCAGCGCCTGTCATACCGGAATCCTCTTAGATAACGGAGAAACCATGCCGGGATATAGCTGCATTTGCGACGAATAAATTCAACTTCCTCATCAGTGATACGCAGGTTTTCAAGCATTGCGATCTGTTCCTCCACAAGCGATGCGAAGCCGGGAGGATAGACCGTATTGTCGCGGTCGGTAAATTCATATTTCACCATTGTGCGCGGGTAATTCTCTATCACCGCGCAACACATGGTAAACTTATAGAGATCGTCATCTGTAAAATGGGTAATAATCTGTCGCATAAATATCCTGTCTGAAAAGGGTTATACCATATCTTACATTCCCCCACCCCATTTTGTTCAATCCATATCCCCTCAAATCCATCCGGTCTACTCTCTTTATATCGGCAGTCTCTGATTTTTATGAGAAGTGATCTTAGAAACTGTTTAAATTTATTTGTCGAAGGAATTGAGAAGATTTGTCAGGCAGATTTTTGATATTTATGAAGAAGTTATGGGGTTCCATAATGACTGAATAAATATCATAAAGATGCCGACAAAGAACTCAATGACAAGATAAAATAAATTTAAACAGTTTCTTAGACCCGCATCTTGGAAAATATCAATAGGGATTGCTTTATTTCTGAATTTATTGTTATATTTGCATGTTAATCAATGCAGGAAGTATATGGAAAACAGAAAGTATCCCTTAACCACCTCAAGTTTTGAGAGAATCCGTACAGAGAATTATCTGTATATTGACAAGACTTCATATCTGCATTCTCTTACGGAAGAGGGAGTGTATTACTTCCTGGCACGTCCACGCCGTTTCGGTAAAAGTCTCTTGATTTCCACTCTTGAAGCATACTTCAGAGGCAGAAAAGATCTCTTTACCGGACTTGATATCGACAGATTGCAACCGGGGGAGTGGGAAAATTATCCCGTAATTCATTTGGATTTGAGTGGAGATGCATACACCGATAAAGAATCTCTTCTTTCCGTACTTGCTTCAATGATGATGAAATGGGAAAGAGAACTTGGAATCACAGATGTCAAGCTTACCGTCGCACAACGCTTTCAAGATATTATCTCCACTCTTGCCTCCAATTCTGGAAAGAGAGTCGTCGTATTGATTGATGAATATGACAGTCCCCTTTCAGCAGCAATTGACAATCCTGAATTATTGCAGCTTTATTGCGATCAACTCCACGGATTCTATTCAGTGTTGAAAGCGATGGATAACAGCATCCAATTCTGTATGCTGACCGGTGTCACTAAGTTTGGGAAAGTCTCAGTATTCAGCGGACTAAATAATATGCATGACATCACTTTTGAAGACAAGTATGCCGGAATATGCGGAATTACTGAATATGAATTACACACATATCTTCATGATGGCGTTAAGCATCTGGCAGATTCTATAGGAAGCACTGTTGATGAAGCCTTCAACAAGCTGAAATTTTACTACGACGGCTATCATTTTTCCGAGTCACTTCTTGACGTATATAATCCATATAGTGTTCTTTACAGTTTATCACAATCTAAACTGAAAGATTATTGGTGTGCTTCAGGAATGCCCACACTTCTATCAAAGTCACTTCAAAAGATGGATTATGACCTTGAAAAACTTAATGGCACAATTGTGTCATCAAATATGCTGGATAATCTTTCTGTTTTTCAAACCGATCCGGTATCTCTTTTCTATCAGACAGGATACCTGACTATTAAGGACTATGACCAAACAACAGAACTTTATACTCTCGGATACCCTAACAAAGAAGTAGAACGTGGTGTGATGAACGACATTTTGAAAGTCTACACATTGGACTCCACAGATGTCAGGGTAACTATCACACTGATGAAAGAAAGTTTAAAGAACGGCAATCCGGAAAAATTTATAAGTCTATTAAAAAGCTTCTTTGCGGGCATTCCATCTAAATTGCGCCGGCATGTGGGAGAATATGAGAATTATTATCATACTATTTTCTATTGTATTGCCAATCTTATTGGTCTTGATATAAATGTCGAATATAATACCAATGCCGGGTATATAGATATTCTCATCCGAACAACCGGTTACATCTACGTCATAGAATTGAAAATCAATGGAACCGCAGCGGATGCAATTTACCAAATAAACCAGAATCATTACACCACTCAGTTTGAAACTGAATCGAGGAAAATATTTAAGGTAGGAATCGGTTTTTCCAAGGAATCACATAATATCGATTCGTTTCTAATCATTTGAATGAATTAAATCCCCCTTCTGCAATATGAAAGCCGAAGGGGGATTTGATTTATAAGTAAATTTTAAACAGTTCCTTCAAATCATTTTGACTGGGTTGCCGACATGTCGAGTTCAAGCGTGCCACCCGCCATGAGATCTGCATGTGAGAAGAAGGGCTTGTCCAACGGTTTGCCGTTAAGTTTCATTCCCTTCACATATTTCGCATCTCCGGAATTGCCGTTTGCCACAATCGTAAAGGTTTTCCCTTCCGGAAGATTGATCACAGCCTTGTCAAACAACGGTCTGCCGATCGAATATACCGGATTGCCGGGTGCTACCTGATAGAATCCCATGGCATTGAGAATATACCATGCCGACATCTGTCCGCAATCCTCGTTTCCGCTCAACCCGTTGGGACCGTTGAAATATTGCTCCTTAAATACCCTGTCGACCAGCTCCTGAGTCTTTTCCGGACGATCTATGTAATTATACAGGTGAAGGATGTGATGACTCGGCTCATTGCCATGAGCATACTGACCGATTAGCCCGCTGATGTCTGATGACGTAAACTCCCCTTCAAGTTTGGAATCCGCCTTAAACAGCGAGTCGAGTTTCTCCTCAAAAGCCGGCGCGCCTCCCATCAGATCCACAAGTCCCTGCACATCGTGAGGGACAAACCACAGCCACTGCCATGCAGTACCCTCGCAATAGTCGTCGCCGCGATGGTTCGACCCCCTGGGATTGAACGGCTCCCGCCAGCTACCGTCGCTGAGTTTGCCACGCATGAATCCGCTCACAGGCTCATAATAATTCTTATAGTTCTTGCCTCGTTCGTCGAAAAGAGTCTTTATGCTGTCATTCCCGACAGCCTCGGCAAGACGGGCTATGCACCAGTCGTTGTAGGCATACTCAAGACCTTTGGCGACCGATTCATTTTCCTTCTCCGAAGGGATATAGCCCAATTCATTCTTATACTTCTTCGAGAGCGGCATGAGGTCTCTCTTTATCACTCCCGGATTGCCATGAATGGTCTGAAGCGCATTCTCGTCATATGTTGCAGTGCGCACACATTGCGCGAGCGCCTTTTCCGCATCGAAACTGCGGTCTCCTTTCATATAAGCGTCGACTATGACAGGCACTGCATGATAACCTATCATGCATCCGGTATAGTTGGCGTTAAGCTCCCATTTGGGAAGTATTCCACCCTGCTCCCCTGTCTGGAGGATAGACTTTATAAAACGGCTGTTAAGTTCCGGATCGGTGATCGTCTTCAAAGGATGGAACGCCCGGAATGTATCCCAAAGTGAGAATATTGTATATACGGGCTGAGCGGCATCCCCTTGGTGGACTTCTCCGTCCGCGCCAAGATACCTGCCGTCGGCATCCGAGAAGATATACGGACTCACGCCGGTGTGGTAT
>JAIDJJ010000369.1 GCA_029052265.1 Muribaculaceae bacterium | reverse complement strand
TTTCGGGGAATATTGGGTTCGAAATTTTTCAAAATCTTTTTGAATAAGTTAGACATTTTGTTCAAAAAGTTTTAATCAGCGCAAAGTTAACAAAATAATCTGACATAAGGAAATATTTAGTCAGCGGGCAAGTTTCCCGGGGTTGATGAGAAACAGTTTCTCTGTTGCGCGGGTGACAGCCGTATAGAGCCAACGGTAGAAATCCGGACCTATGGCATCGGCGCCGATTGCACCCATATCTATATATACGTGTCTCCATTGACCGCCCTGCGCCTTATGGCAAGTGACACAGTATGCGTATTTGGCATGCAAGGCATTATAGAACGGATCTTCGAGCGCCCCTTTTATCTTGTGCGACAGTTCCCCGTCGTGTTCTGCCATGACCCTGTTATAGAACCGTTCCATTTCTTCCCGAGGAACCGTGGGTCCTTCCGCCACAAGGCTGCGGAGCATTATCTTTGCCGCAACAGGAGTCTGATTGTCGGGCAAACGCAACTCAACTTCCGCAAACCATCGTCCGTAAGCCTTTTCGTTTTTACCTACCCAGGTGACTTCTGCCGTCTCACCGTTGGCAATGAAATTGTTGAGCTTGTTGATTCTGCTCCAATAGTAATCATTTTTTGCAATCACGATTCGGTCGCCCTGTTGCAATGGAGCCTCAGCATACATCACCATGTTGCGGATTGCACGGTTGAAATTGTTTGCTCGTCTGTTGGAGCGCGTCACAATCAAGGTCTCGTCCTGACCGACCGAGCTCCATGACTCAGAGAGCCGGTCGGCGAGGTCGCGAGTTGACACGCATTCCACATCAGGGAATTTGTCAGCGGAGAGACAGAATCTGTCCTTATCCAGATTCCCGAAAAGAAATCTCCTTATTACTGTGGCATTATATAGTATTCCGCTGTCGGCTGCCTGACGCACCGGAAGATCGAGAGAAAAGGAAATAGGGTTAAGTCCAATCTGTTTCAGTCGTTGCGGGTTCATTGCCGGACTGTCAGCCTGTCCCACCGGCGGAAGCTGGGCAAGGTCTCCCACAAGGATCATCCCGCATCCCGGGGCGCTGTATACGTGGCTTGTCAACTGTCGCAGGAGCGACGTTGAAAAAGAATTTCCGTCTGTTATCAGCGAAGCCTCGTCTATAATAAATAAGGTGTCGGCGTCACGGTTTTCCGCAAGAAAGAAATTGGTGTTGGAGGGATCGGCGGAATTACCCCGGAATATACGCTTATGTATGGTGGAAGCGCGGTCTTGTGCCAATGTCGCCGCCACTTTTGCAGCTCTTCCGGTAGGCGCGAGCAGAACAGTCCGGGAGCCGGATTGCCGCAATGCCTTCACGATGGCACCCATCACCGATGTCTTGCCTGTGCCGGCATATCCGTTGAGTACGAACACGTCGCGCGCCCCGCGGTTGCAGATAAAAGCTGACAGTGCGTGGATGAGAGCAAACTGCTGTTCGTTGGGCGAGAAAGGCAGGAGGGATATCGTCAATTTGGAAAGAGACATGTCGGGCATAATCTAAAAAGGGTAAAAAGGCTTTTTTTGACAGATGCGAATTTACGAAATTTTTGCGGTATTCTGTAGCGGAGGATTATAAAAATTGAGGGGGAGCCCGGTGACAGGGTAAAAATATGCACACTTACGTTAACATTTCTTGTTAAAAGGTGTCTTAAGCTAAAAAAGTGAAAAAATAGGGGATAGGTGCAAATCAAATAAGAAATTTTTTGTAAATTTGCACAACGAAAAGCCATAGCGGATTTTATCCGCTGAAACAGGCGCAACAAAATGTCCGGTATCCCCGGAGTTTCCGTATGGAAACAAAAAAAGATGAAACAACCAAGATTTATTAAATCATATTCAAGACATGAAAATTGAAAAGATTATCGGTCGTGAGGTTCTTGATTCCCGCGGCAATCCTACAGTAGAAGTTGATGTATATCTCGAAAGCGGCGCGTTCGGACGTGCAGCCGTTCCCTCCGGAGCATCTACAGGTGTAAACGAGGCACTCGAGCTCCGCGACGGAGACAAAAACCGCTACATGGGCAAAGGCGTGCAGAAAGCTGTTGAAAATGTCAACGGTCCTATCGCCGAGGCTCTCAAGGGAATGAGCGCACTCGATCAGATCGCAGTAGACGAGGCTATGATCGCCCTCGACGGCACACCCACAAAATCAAATCTCGGAGCAAATGCCATTCTTGGTGTTTCTCTCGCCGTTGCCAAGGCTGCCGCAGATTATCTCGGTCTTCCCCTCTACAAATATATCGGTGGCGCCAACAGCTACGTTCTCCCCGTTCCTATGATGAACATCATCAACGGTGGCGCGCATTCAGACGCTCCTATCTGCTTCCAGGAATTTATGATCCGTCCTGTAGGCGCATGCTGCTTCAAAGAGGGTATCCGTATGGGCACAGAAGTGTTCCACAACCTTAAGTCAGTTCTCAAGGCTCGTGGTCTTTCCACAGCTGTAGGCGATGAGGGTGGTTTCGCTCCCAAGCTCGACGGTACTGAGGATGCGCTCAACGTCATCATCGAGGCTATCAAGAAAGCAGGCTACGAGCCCGGCAAAGACGTGACAATCGGTCTTGATGTCGCTTCTTCCGAATTCTTCAAAGACGGTGTATACGACTACACATGGAAGCAGGGTGCTGACGCTCCCAAGTTTACAAGCGCAGAGCAGGCGAAGTATCTTGAAGAGCTCATCAACAAATATCCTATCGATTCTATCGAAGACGGTATGGCAGAGAACGACTGGGAGGGCTGGAAGCTTCTCACAGACCTCATCGGAGACCGTTGCCAGCTCGTAGGTGACGACCTTTTCGTAACCAACGTAAAATATCTTGAGCGTGGCATCGCAGAGGGTTGTGCAAACTCAATCCTTGTAAAGGTTAACCAGATCGGTTCTCTTACTGAGACTCTCCGTGCTGTTGAGATGGCTCAGCGCAACGGTTATACTGCAGTTATCTCTCACCGTTCAGGCGAGACAGAAGACTACACTATCGCCGACATAGCTGTAGCTACCAACGCAGGTCAGATTAAGACCGGTTCTGCAAGCCGTTCAGACCGTATGGCGAAATACAACCAGCTCCTCCGCATCCAGGAAGAACTTGGCAAGGACGCGCAGTACGGCTACAAGAAAATCGCCAAGAAGTAATTGTCACTTCAAGGTATGAAAAAACGTCCGCGGTATCGTACTGCGGACGTTTTTTTATATTCGGCAGGGAGTGTGCCGGATTTATCCGGCGGTTTTTGAGGAGACTTTCAATCTGCGGTCAGTGACTGAAATGTAGCCGGCTGAAAAAAGTCCGAGCACGATAAGCATGGCAGCCTGACAACTCCACATCACCATACTGAACGCAGTGCCTTCAGTGTTGGATATCCCGAACAG
>JAIDJJ010000368.1 GCA_029052265.1 Muribaculaceae bacterium | reverse complement strand
ATATACTGACATATTGCAGCATTATCATTATTGATTTTTTTGCAAAATGACATTTATAGTATTTTATTATTTCGTGGAATTTAGTTATTTTTGCACACTGAATCTTCGTATTCGTTACATTCATAATCAAGAAAACAATACAAAACTCAAACTAATAACAGAAATGGCAACTAAACCTTTTCATTATCAGGAACCGTTTCCTCTGGGTCCTGACACAACAGAATATCAACTGATCACAAAAGACTATGTGAAGGTTGAGAATTGGAATGGACACGAAATGCTCGTTGTTGATCCCGAAGCATTGACAATCATCGCCAACGTGGCAAGCCACAATTGCTCATTTATGCTCAGGCGTGAACATAATGAAATGGTGGCAAAGATTCTTCACGATACTGAAGCGTCTGAAAACGATAAGTTTGTAGCGCTCACCATGCTTCGCAATGCAGAAGTGGCTGCAAAAGGGGTGTTGCCATTCTGTCAGGATACAGGCACTTCCATATGTGCGGCATATAAAGGACAGCATGTCTGGACCGGTTGCAATGATGAAGAAAAGATTTCACTTGGCGTTTACAAGACATATACAGAAAACAATCTGCGCTATTCTCAGAATGCCCCGTTGACAATGTATGAAGAAGTCAATACAGGGTGCAATCTTCCGGCGCAGATAGAAATACATGCGACTGAAGGGAATGAATATGAATTCCTGTTTGTTGCAAAAGGAGGAGGTTCCGCCAACAAGACATATCTTTATCAGGAAACAAAGGCAATCCTCAACAAAAAAACACTCGTGCCTTTCCTTATAGAAAAGATGAAGACCCTCGGCACAGCTGCTTGTCCTCCTTACCACATCGCATTCGTGATTGGCGGAACATCGGCTGAAATGAATCTTGCCACAGTAAAGAAAGCTTCTGTAAAATATTATGACAATCTACCCACAGAAGGCAATGAGTACGGACAGGCTTTCCGTGATGTAGAATTGGAAAAGGAACTTCTTGAGGCTGCTCATTGTCTTGGTCTTGGTGCTCAATTCGGAGGTAAATACTTTGCCCATGACATCCGCGTGATACGTCTTCCCCGCCATGGCGCTTCTTGCCCCGTTGGTATGGGAGTCAGCTGCTCCGCAGACC
>JAIDJJ010000367.1 GCA_029052265.1 Muribaculaceae bacterium | reverse complement strand
GCTATTACAGTCTCGTCGTCGGCATTTGTGAGTACGCGGTCGATGAGGTCAGCGATAGTCTCCATGAGTTCCTCTTTGGCCCCACGGGTTGTGATCGCAGCTGTCCCGAAGCGGAGTCCTGAAGTAAGGAATGGAGAGCGGGTGTCGTATGGCACCATGTTTTTGTTGGCTGTGATGTCTGCCTCTACAAGCACTCTTTCAGCTTTCTTTCCGCTCATTTCAGGGAATTTGGGACGAAGGTCAACAAGCATGCAATGGTTGTCGGTGCCGTCAGAAATGATCTTGTAGCCGCGTTTGATCAGAGCGTTTGCGAGTGCGTCTGCATTCTTTTTGATCTGCACGGCATATTCTTTCCATTCCGGTTGCAGAGCTTCACCGAAAGCCACAGCCTTGGCAGCTATGACATGCTCAAGCGGACCACCCTGTACACCGGGGAACACTGCAGAGTCAAGGAGCGCCGACATTTTCTTGATTTCCCCCTTGGGAGTCTTCTTGCCCCATGGATTATCAAAATCTTTGCCCATGAGGATGAGACCGCCGCGAGGACCGCGAAGAGTCTTGTGGGTAGTAGTGGTGACAACATGAGCGTGCTTAACAGGATTTTCGAGGAGCCCTGCGGCAATAAGACCGGCGGGATGCGCCATGTCTACCATTAATATCGCTCCGATTTCATCGGCGAGCCTGCGCATGCGGGCATAGTCCCATTCGCGGCTGTAAGCGCTGCCGCCCGCAATAATTAATTTCGGACGTTCGGCACGAGCTTTCTCTTCCATCTCCTCATAATTGACTCTCCCAGTATCAGCACAGACAGTGTAGCTGATGGGGCGGAAATGCAGTCCGGAGAAATTCACCGGGCTTCCGTGGCTGAGATGTCCGCCGTGGCTGAGGTCCATGCCCATAAAAGTGTCGCCCGGCTGCAGGCATGCCATAAATACCGCCATGTTTGCCTGAGCTCCGCTATGAGGCTGTACGTTTGCCCATTCTGCACCGAAAAGCTTTTTTGCTCTTTCGATAGCTATATTCTCGGCTTCGTCCACAATCTGGCAACCTCCGTAATAACGGTGTGCCGGGTATCCTTCCGCATATTTGTTGGTGAGGCATGAGCCCATTGCGCGCATCACTTCGTCGCTGACGAAGTTTTCACTGGCAATGAGTTCGATTCCACGGCGCTGACGGAGATGCTCGCGGTCGATGATGTCGAAGATAACGTTGTCTCTCTGCATGATGATAAGCGTGTTTTCAGATGAATAGATTTATTAGCAAGCATGAGGTTTACATTTTGCATGCTTGATGATGCAAAGGTAATGATATGGGTGGAAACCTGCAAATTTATTTTGAGATTTCCACCCGTTTGAATAACTATTTATGAAAGTTGCCTTGTTTAACCTCCAAAGTTGTCGTAATGGATTGATTCCGGCTCGACTCCAAGGTTGTAAAGCATGTTGTTGACCGCGTTGCTCATCGGTCCGGGGCCGCACATGTAGTATTCTATATCTTCCGGCGCCTCATGATCCTTGAGGTATGTCTCATACATCACCTGATGCACGAATCCTGCGGTGTAAGCCACACCGGCTGCATCTGCGGCGGGATCAGGACGGTCGAGGGCAAGATGGAACTTGAAGTTGGGGAAGTCTTTTTCAAGCTGCAGGAAGTCCTGGAGATAGAAAACCTCGTTCAGGGCACGGGCTCCATAGAAATAATGCATCTTGCGGTCGGTGGTATGAAGAGTCTTTGTCATCCACATTATTTGCGCACGGAGAGGAGCCATTCCGGCACCGCCACCTACCCATATCATCTCGGCTTTTGAATCTACAATAGGATGGAAGTCGCCGTAAGGACCGCTCATCATCACCTTGTCGCCGGGCTTGAGTGAGAAAATGTATGACGATGCTATGCCGCATGGCACATCCTGAAAACCTACCTGAGGTTTCGGCTTGAAGGGAGGAGTGGCGATACGCACTGTAAGCATTATGCGGTCTCCCTCTTCGGGATAGTTTGCCATTGAATAAGCGCGTACAGTCTCTTCCGTGTTTTTTGCCTTGAGTGAGAACAGCCCGAATTTTTCCCATGCAGGAAGATATTCATCAGTGATAAGGCTCTTGTCGATGTCCCCGTCATAGGTCATATCATATTTAGGGATGCGGATCTGCGCGTAAGAGCCGGGGATGAAGTTCATGTGCTCGCCCTTAGGCAGCTGCACTATAAATTCCTTTATGAATGTGGCTACATTCTTGTTTGAAATCACTTCGCATTCCCATTCCTTGACATCAAGGGCAGCCTCGTCAAGATGGATGTCCATGTCGTTTTTGACTTTCACCTGGCATCCGAGGCGCCAATGGTCTTTCATCTGCTTACGAGTGAAATGCACAGCTTCAGTGGGGAGCATGTCGCCACCCCCTTCAGTGACCTGTACCTTACATTGACCGCAGCTTCCTTTCCCGCCACATGCCGAAGAAAGGTGTACTCCTCCGTCGGCAAGAGTGGCAAGCAGGGATTTCCCGCTTGCGGCGGTCACAGTTTTTTTGCCGTCGTTGATATTGATCGTCACCTCGCCCGAAGCCACGAGGAAACGTTTTGCCGCAAGAAGGATCACGACCAACACGAGGACGATGACAAAGAAAATCAACGCCGCCACGATTACTGAATTCCAGTGGATCATATTAAGTAATGACATATTGAAATATTTGTTTGTTACCTAATTCCCGGGGATTTCCCCCCGGCTCAATCAGGCGGTGTTAAAGTTTGATTCCGAGGAAGCTCATGAAAGCGATTCCCATAAGACCGGTGATGATGAATGTGATTCCTATGCCACGCAACGGTGCAGGGATCTGACTGTAGGCGAGACGCTCGCGTATGGCGGCGAGACATGTGATGGCGAGGAGCCAGCCAATGCCTGAGCCGGCACCGTATACAGTTGCTGTCCATGCATTTGAGAATTCACGCTGCTGCATGAAGAGAACCGCTCCCAATATAGCGCAGTTTACTGCGATAAGCGGAAGAAATATGCCCAACGACGAATATAATGCCGGAGAATATTTCTCTATCGCCATCTCAAGAATCTGCACGAGTGCGGCAATGACCGAAATGAACATTATCAGTCCGAGGAAGCTGAGGTCTGTGTCGGCATATTCCTCGCCAAGCCAAGAAAGCGCACCGGGCACAAGGATATATTCGTTTATGCACCATGTGACGGGAAGCGCGATTATCAATACGAAACTTACAGCCACACCAAGACCGAACGCAGTCTTTACATTCTTTGACACCGCGAGGAATGAGCACATGCCAAGGAAGTACGCGAATATCATGTTGTCGACAAAAATCGACCGGATGAACAAATTTAGATTTTCCATAACTCAATTAAACGTTATACTGTGTCGATTGATGTGGAATTATTCCTGAAGATCCTTGTTGCGGGAACGATGCACCCAGATGATGCACGCCGCTGTGATCAACGCCATCGGAGGGAGAATCATCATGCCGTTGTTCTGGTATCCGTGTTCGTAACACCACTGCGGAATGATCTGGCATCCGAGAAGGGTGCCGCTTCCAAGAAGTTCGCGGAAAAATGCCACGATCACAAGAATGATGCCGTAGCCGAGACCATTGCCGATTCCGTCGAGGAAAGAAGCCCACGGACGGTTGCTCATTGCAAATGCCTCAAGTCTACCCATGATGATACAGTTTGTGATTATAAGACCTATGAATACTGATAGGGCTTTGCTCACCTCATAGTTCCATGCTTTAAGCACCTGGTCAACGATCACCACAAGTGCGGCGACTACAACAAGCTGAACGATTATTCGGATTGATGTGGGAATAGTGTTGCGGAGTAGGGAGATAATCACGTTTGCAAGGGCAAGTACGGCTGTGACGGATATTGTCATCACCAATGCCGGTTCAAGTTTGGCTGTCACGGCAAGAGCCGAACAGATTCCCAGCACCTGCACAATGACCGGATTATCTTTCGAAAGAGGATTTACGAGAGGAAGTAAAGATTTATTTACGTTCATAATCTGGGAATCTTATGGTTCAACAGAATTAAGTTCTACCTCGGCTGTTTCAGTCGACTCGAAAGTTGGTACAGGCTCTGAAACCGTCATATCGGTTTCAGGAGTGCCGGCTAATAAATTAAGGAAAAAAGCAGAATAAGGCTCCAATGAATTAAAGAGCATTTTCTCAACACCCTGGCTGGTGATAGTGCCGCCGCTGATGGCATGTACCCAGGCTTTGTCGGCAGGTTCTTTCCCGACCTTTACAACTGACACGGAAAGGAACTCACCTGATTTTGAAAAGATATCCTTCCCTTCAAACTGATCGCAGAACTGAGGTTTCTCAATTTCTGCACCGAGTCCCGGAGTTTCACCCTGATGTGCGAAATATGCACCATATATCGTGTCGCCGTTACTGTCAAAAGCGAGATAACCCCAGATGGGACCCCAGAGTCCGGCGCCATAAACAGGGACTATGTATTTAAGCCCGTTGTCGGTGGTGCATTCGAATACCGGGAGAAGACGTTCGTCTGCAGGTTTCTTTACTTCGAGCGCTACGTTTATTCCGAATGGATCCTTGTCAGAATCAATCTTTTGTCCCTTATTGTTGACGATGTAAGAATCTTTAATATGGGAAGAATAAAGATCGGATATTGTCTGACCTTCTGAAGGAATGATGCGGGCAGACGCGAGAATCTGGCGTTTTGTGTCATTCGCCATATTCTCCAACTGCTGGGGACGTAATGCCTGATAGACCACAGAAAGAACCACTCCCACTACTATCACAAGTATAGTGGAGTAGATGATGGTATATAAATTGCTTTGTCTATTCATAATTGCGGGAGTGTTTTTAGTTCTTTACAGCTGCGCGTTTCAGACGACGGTTGATATTCGCGTTGACCACGCAATAGTCGATAAGCGGGGCAAAGCAGTTCATTAGAAGCACGGCAAGCATTGCGCCCTCAGGATAACCAGTGTTGTAGCAACGTATAATGATTGCAACAGCTCCGATGAGGAATCCGTAGATGTATTTGCCGATATTAGTTCTGCACGCAGTCACGGGGTCGGTTGCCATGAAGACAATTGCAAAAGCAAATCCGCCGAGAGAAAGCTGTTCGATCGGGGAAAGGAATGTGACAGGGTATAGCGTGTTGGCGAAATTATGCGCGAGAAGCGACATCAGGAATCCGCCGGCAGCTGCAGAAAATACGATTCTCCATGACGCGATGCCTGTGGCGAGAAGAATCACAAGTCCGATCAGGATGCAGAATGTGGATGTCTCGCCCCATGATCCGGGGTATAAGCCGAAGAACATGTCTGCATAGCTTAGCGGATCGCCTGTCACACCGAGCACTTCTGCCGGTCCGGAAGAGGCTGCGAGCTGACCGAGAGGGGTAGCGCCTGAGAAACCGTCAACAGCAGCGGTGTCGCCAAGAGATACGAACACATTGTCGCCACTCATCTTTGAAGGATAGGCGAAGAAGAGGAATGCACGGGTTACCAGTGCCACATTCAGGAAGTTGTAGCCTGTGCCGCCGAACACCTCTTTGGCAAAAACTACCGCAAACGCCACTGCCACGGCGAGCATCCAGCAGGGAGTGGAAACCGGGCAGATCATAGGTATCAGGATACCGGAGACAAGAAAACCTTCCTGGATTTCGTGTCCGCGGATCTGTGCAACGATAAATTCAATCCCGAGACCAACGATATAGGCTGTCAGTATCTGGGGAAGCACAGCCCAGAAGCCATAGAAGAACAGATGGAACAGTCCGTGGTCAGTGTCGCCGGTTGCAATAGCATGTTGCAACCCGACATTCCACATTCCGAAAAGGCAACAGGGAAGAAGGGCAATGACCACCATTATCATGGTACGCTTAGAGTCATTGCTGTCGTGTATGTGCACGCCTGAGCCTGATGTCTCGTTGGGGGTGAAAAGGAAAGTATAGAATCCATCAAATACGGAATGGAGCTTTGAGAACTTGCCTCCTTTCTCGAATTGTGGCTTCACACTATCGATTTTTTTCTTTAAACCTTTCATCATTAAGCTTGAAATAAAATGGAATTTGAACTCAAGAGAGGTGCTTCCGTCAGGAAAGCTCCTTGCGCAGATTGTCGAGACCCTCTCTCACTATTTTCTGGATCTCGATCTTTGAAGTGTCTACAAACTCCGGCAATGCGAAATCTTCAGGAGCGACTTCATAGATGCCAAGTTTTTCCATGCGGTCAATATCTCCGGCGATAATGGCTTTAAGGAGATATTCCGGATATATGTCAAACGGGAATACCTTGTCATATTCTCCGCTTAGAATCATGGCACGGTGCCCACCCTTTATCCTCGCGTCAAAATCAAACGGTTTTGAAAGTCCGCGCAGGAAAGCGGGGAAGGTGCGTTTTACACTATATTTCTTCGGACTGACAGATGCCCATCCCATAAATTCGTCGGCGTTTGCCCCTTCGCTGATCACAGTGATCTGTCGGTAAGGGAACCGAAGGAATCCGTCTGTCTTTACACGTATACCGGTAAGGACGTTTCCGGAGATTATACGGATATCGTTTTCTGTTCTCAATTCTCCGGCAAGCAGAGTCGATAGGGATGCTCCGACAGTGGTGCGTACCATACGCGGATTCTTTACTTCAGGACCTGTAATCGCCACGCAAGTTGAATAATCGATCGTTCCTTCTCCGCAAAGTCTGCCGATTTTCGCAGCTGTGGCGGCATCAAGAGTCCATACAGTCTCACCCTTGTTGACGGGCTTAATGGCGGCTATCTGAGTGCCGACGTTTCCGGCAGGGTGAGGACCGTCAAATTCATATACTTCAGCAAACCTTGAAGATATTCCTGCGCCAGCCTTTACTCCGAGATAGACTTTACCGTCGGTGAGTCCGGAAAGAGCCTCAAGCCCTTTCTCCAGCCATTTTGCGAGATTGTCATCGAGAATTTCTCTGGCAAGAGGCGCCGAGTCGAAGGCGGTCACGAAGATATCGCGTGGCGGGATCTCCGGCTCAGGCACGATATCATAAGGACGCTGGCGCATCATTGCCCATAGCCCGGATTCAAGGATAAGGTTTTTGATCTCTTCACGACTCTTGGGTATAGCCCTTTTTTCGGGAGTCTTTTCAGAGTTGCGTGTCACACTGACAAATTCTATGTGACGGCGCTCTCCACGCC
>JAIDJJ010000366.1 GCA_029052265.1 Muribaculaceae bacterium | reverse complement strand
TCCATATACATTTCTGAATGTTTATAGAACCTCGAAAGACTTATCTCAATGCTCGCGAGAAGAGTAGGCAGGTCTTTCGTTCCAAGGAGCAAAGTTACAAAAATATCTTTAATCAGCCAAGCGTAAAAGGGTTTAAGATTTGCTAAATTGGCAAGTGTTTTTTTTAAGTTTTTATCCATTTAAATAAGTTTTTGTAAAATTTGGCACGCTGTTTGCAACATTCATAGTTAAAATTGTTATATAAAGTATACTTGCGTTTTTATAAGATCGGATTCTTTCTTTGTCGCATATTAAGGCAATGGTGGACTAAAGATTTGTAGAGACGTCAATAATTTCAATAGTAAGCACATAATCATTAGATATTTGTGATGAAGAACGATTTTTCAAAACAATTCCGCCCTATACTTGAGCTGGCATACGCTGAAGCCAGAAATTTCAGTTCAAGTGCTATCCAGAGCGAACATTTTGTTCTGTGTGCCCTAAGGAACCGAGAAGGATATGCATTCAAGATATTGAACCAGCTTCATGTCTCGGTAGATGACATGACACGAGAGATAGAAGAGTATCTTGCGGGTGCGTTGCCTCCAGCAGAGACAACAACCCTTTTTGAGCAGCAGTTCAAAATCTCTCTTTCAGCCATAAGGCATCTTCAGCTTGCGACTTCAGAAGCCCGTAAAATGAATGCCCATACAATTTCAGGAGAGCATATATTGCTTGCTTTGATGCATGACCAAAGGGCAATGGACAGTGAGTTTTTACGCCAATTAAAAGAAAAATATCTTGATTTTGATATCTCAATACAAAATCTTTCGGAAGCTGCAGCTCCAACTTCAGGGAAAGATTTTGAAGAAGAGGAAGAGGATGAAGAAGATGATATTTCCCCATTCAAAACGAATGAGCGTGGAAAGGATACTATATCTTCCAAAGGCAGTCGTGTTTCGTCTGGAGGCAAGGGTGGTGCCGATACTCCGGCGCTTGACAAGTTTGGATATGATATGACTAAGGCGGCAGCTGAAGGACGTCTTGATCCTGTTGTCGGACGTGAGAATGAAATAGAACGTCTGGCACAGATACTGTCCAGAAGAAAGAAAAACAATCCTGTACTGATCGGAGAACCCGGAGTAGGAAAATCAGCGATAGTCGAAGGTCTGGCGTTGCGAATTGTTCAAAGGAAAGTTTCGCGTGTGCTTTTTGGCAAACGTTTGATCGGTCTTGACATGGCAAGTATGGTGGCTGGCACTAAATATCGTGGTCAATTCGAAGAACGAATAAAGGCGGTTCTTGATGAATTGTCGAAGAATCCTGATATAATTTTGTTTATTGATGAGATCCATACAATAGTGGGAGCCGGTGGGGCTCCTGGGTCGATGGACGCAGCCAATATATTGAAGCCAGCACTTGCCCGAGGAGAGATACAGTGTATTGGTGCCACTACTCTTGACGAATATCGCCAACATATAGAGAAGGATGGTGCTTTGGAGAGGAGGTTTCAGAAAGTTGTGGTGGAACCCACCACACCGGAAGAAACTCTTGAGATTCTCAAGCAGGTTAAGGAAAAATATGAGCAACATCATAATGTGAATTACACAGATGAAGCTCTCCGTGCATGTGTGGATTTGACACAAAGATATGTAAGCGACAGGAATTTCCCTGACAAGGCGCTTGATGCACTTGATGAGGCAGGTTCGAGAGTGCATATCACCAATATAATTGTTCCTGAGGAAATAGAGCGTCTTGAAAAGGAAGTGGACGCTACAACGCAGGAGAAACTGTCCGCAGCACGTTCTCAAAATTTTGAGCTTGCAGCATCTCTTCGAGATAAGGAAACAAGGAAAAAGGAAGAACTTGAAAAAGCAAAAGCCGAATGGGAAAAACGTCTCGATACAGAGCGTCAGGAAGTGGACGATGATAAGGTCGCGGAGGTAGTTGCCATGATGACAGGTGTGCCTACCCAAAGGATAGCTCAAGGGGAAGGCTCTCGTCTGTTAAAAATGGGGGATGCTCTTGAGGGTTCTGTAGTAGGACAAGATGATGCAATCAAAAAGGTGGTAAAGGCAATTCAGAGAAATAGAATAGGGCTCAAGGATCCGGAGAAACCAATCGGGGTTTTTATGTTTCTTGGTCCTACTGGTGTGGGAAAAACTCTGTTGGCTAAGAAAATTGCAGAATATCTATTCGATTCTAAAGATGCGCTAATAAGAATGGATATGAGTGAATATATGGAAAAATTCACGGTATCTCGTCTTGTGGGGGCGCCTCCGGGATATGTAGGTTATGAAGAAGGTGGACAACTTACAGAGAAGGTGCGCCGTCATCCCTACTCGGTGATATTGCTCGACGAAATAGAGAAAGCCCACCCCGACGTATTCAACCTCCTTTTGCAAGTGCTTGACGAAGGCCGCCTCACCGACAGCCTCGGACGCCGTATCGACTTCAAGAATACAATCATAATAATGACTTCGAATATAGGCACACGACAACTCAAAGACTTCGGTACCGGAGTAGGCTTCGCCACTCGATCGGGTCAGGCCGAATCTGATGCACAGAATGCCGTGATACGCAAAGCGCTCAACAAGGCTTTTTCGCCCGAATTTCTAAACCGCGTGGACGATATAATAATGTTTGACCAACTGTCGCGCGATGCGATATTCAAGATCATCGACATCGAACTTGCCGGATTCC
>JAIDJJ010000365.1 GCA_029052265.1 Muribaculaceae bacterium | reverse complement strand
GTATCAATGACCCCGGCAGTGATGTCGGGGCTTGACTTTTTTTTGAAAAAAATTATTTATTTGTTGCAAATCGGGATGCCTTACGTATAGTAAACAAATGAACGGAGAAAATTTAATATCAGCATTCAGAAGGGTCAGCCTTAGATTCAAGTCGCGAATCAAAGCGACGGGAGAGGCGGACGATGCGGAAGACGCCTTGCAAGAAGCTTTCTGCAGGTTATGGTCACGGCGCGCGGACATAACCGGAGAAAGACAGGCAGAGGGGCTGTTGGTAACCGCGTCCCGCAACCTTAGAATCGACAATGCGCGCCGTAGACAGACCCATCCGGAAAGCAGTATTGAAGATCTTGGAGATATCGGATTTCTACAACAGGAGGAAGATGGTGTTTCCGATCTTTACAGAAAAATTGACAAACTTGCTTCAGAAAATCTGTCTCAAAGAGACAGAGAAATCCTATACCATCGGGAAAAAGACGGGTGGGAATTTGAAGATTTAGCTCAATTTTATGGATTATCGGAAGGTAATGTCAGACTCATTGTTTCAAGGGCCCGTAAAAATCTCCGCAATCTTTATTTAAATAATCAATCCAATGGATAAAAAAACATTACATCTACTGATAACAAAATATTTCGACGCCGATACCTCAGTCGAAGAAGAACGGCTTCTTCTTAAGGAGGCACTCCGGCTCGAAGGGAAAGACCCTTTAGCCGACGAGGTTCTGGCAGTGATGGGATATGCACGCAGCAAACCCATCAAGTCAAGTAATGCACTCACGATTCCCAAAATCTGGAAAATCTCCGGTATTGCTGCCGCGGTTGTTACAATAGGAATAGGTGGCATTTCTTTTATGTCGACCTTGTCTTATGAAACCGGGAACGAATGTTATGCATACGTGAATGGTGTTAGAATTGAAAATCAAACTGACATTTCTCACCTGATTCAACAGCAATTAGGAGAGATCTCGGAAGCTGATGAAAATATGGAAGAGTCTATCTCAAACGACCTTGAAGACATGAATAATGCATTAAATATTGAAATGTTATGAAAAAAACTATATTTTGCATATTGTTTATAGCAATTGCATGTCTGCCGGCAATAGCACAAGAAGGCTTGAACGTTGCACCTTTTTTTTCCGACAGTTATGCAGAACAACCGAGTGTAACACTCGTAAACATGAGTTACGACAAACTTAAGCAAGGAGGGGTGAAGAAATATAAAAGTATTTCGGTTTCAGACAATCCGGCGCTTGCAGACAAGATTAAAAGAGCGGTTGCTAAAGATGGTGCTTCTGCAGAATCAAAAGAGGTGTCATATCGGGAAGGAGACCTATATTTCGGATTCTATTCCATGGGCGGCAAAAAAACATCCCGACGTTATCTGCTCTATCTTAACCGACGCCCGAAGGGTATCGAAAAAACTACTCTTATATATATTGAGGGAGACCTTGATGAAAAGGCTGTAAAATCAATGATCAAACAATAATTTTTGATAAACTATATCAACATGAAAAATATATTTAAAATTGTATTTGCTTTATCTTCTGCTCTGTGTGTATTGTCGGAAGTAAAAGCTCAAGAAATCACAGATACAATAAAGGTGATTGACAAGGCTAATGAAATAGTGGTTACAAGAACCGGGAATACCACTAAAATCATTGCAGATGTCAGTGATTCGATCAATGCCGGTAAATATTACATTTATGAAGTGGAAGTAACTCCGACTATGCATGATGATGACCGAGAATTACCGGAATCATGGGAAATAAATTTACCATTTATACCTCGTGATCCAAATCAGGACAGTGAACGTAATAAAAAAATAAGAAGAGAAATTTCCGGATTTGAGCACATATATTGGGGATGGAGATTCAACTATAACGACAAACAGCAGGTGAAAAATTGCTTTGAAGTTGGAGTGCGCCACCTGATCGGCGTCACATGGAACCATGGCAGGAAAACTCCCGCTTTTTCTATAGGAGCAGGCTTAGGGATGATGAGATTTCTTGCAAAAGATGGTTACACCTATGGCAAGAATGGCGATGCCGTTATATTTCAACCTATCGGGAATGGGGTGGAAGTTGACAATTCCAGACTTGATGTATGGAGATTTCATGTGCCGGTAATGATGACAATCCCTCTTGGTAAAAACGGTGCTTTCTGTCTTGGCGGAGTCGTAAACCTTAACACTTATGCAAGTGCGGTTACTCAAGTATACGACGGAGATTATCGTAATAAAATAAAATATAAAGGGCTACAACAGAATCTTATCACAGCTGATATTTATACATCAATTTCAATCGGTGGAGTAGGGGTGTATGCAACCTGGAGTCCTACTGCTTTATTCAAAAACGGCTACGGACCACAACTTAAATCATGGTCAATAGGCGTTGATCTGATTAGCTTTTAAAATTAGTAATTGAACAAATCTAAAACTTAATTAGCAAATTGATATAAATATGAAAACCATATATAACATCATTACAAGTTTGACATTGGGTCTCGCATTCCTAATTACCACACCGTTACACGCCCAGATTGAAGAACCAGACACTATATTGAAAATCACTACACCGACAAAGGTGATTTTGACAGAAAATGCAGACGGCACCAACGTAGAAGTCCGGACTGTCGGTGAAAAAGATGAAATTATTGCTTCTGTACTCACTGAATATTCATCCGAATCTTCTGTCAGGACTAAATCAAGAGAGGGGAAATTACAACAATGGTGGCATAACAGAAACCTGTTGGATGTAAGCAATGAGGATGATTCACATTGGGGAGTATCGGTAGATGGAGTTTGTATAGGACTTAATAACGCTGTAAATCAAACTCCTGAAAACGGATTGCTATGGTCTAAATCATTTGAAATAAGCTGGCTAAGCTGCTTGAATGTATATTATGAGTTCAACAGATCAAAGATCTCTATCGGGTTCGGTTTCGATTGGAGAAACTATAAGATAACGACATCGGATAAATGTCTGACAGCCAATGAAGATAAAGGGATCGAATGGGGGATATATCCCGAAGGCTCCAAAGGCAGGTTCTCCAGATTAAAAGTCTTTAGCCTTCAGCTGCCGTTACTTTACGAATGGGATATCCCCAAATCTTCTGTGACATTTAAAGCGGGACCTATATTGAATTTCAATACCTATGCTTCTTTAAAGTCAGTATGGGATGACGCAGACGGCAACCGTAGGGAAACTTTCACTAAAAATATTTCTCCACGCAGATGTACTATAGATTTTTTTGCAAGCATTTCATTTTGTAAGGCTATCGGAATATATGTAAGATATTCCCCAATGAAAGTTATGGACTCCCCGAATACAATTAATTTCCAGCCTCTGACTATCGGCATGGGATTCGGAATCTGACGCAATAATTA
>JAIDJJ010000364.1 GCA_029052265.1 Muribaculaceae bacterium | reverse complement strand
GCAAATCTCTGTTCGTCATGGTTTTCAAGAAAATTGAGCATGTGCGAAGCAATGCCGTCAACTGTCTGCCAGCAACCGGTGAGCTGTGCCGCGCTCCATCCGTGAGTCTCTATACCGACGAGCGTGTCATAAAGATTTACCTTGTCATAAAGGTAATCGAAACACCCGTAATCAAGGAATGGGCGGTACAGACCGACATCATATATTTCACCGATGAACATCACATGCGGATACACACTCTTGACCTGAGGTATCACCCAATGCCAGAACGCGAGCGGAACCATGAAAACCATGTCGCACCTGAACCCGTCAACACCCTTCGACGCCCAAAATTTCAATATGTCGAGCATCTTGTGCCATGTATCAGGGACCGGGTAAAAATGATCCGAATTATCATTATAGTCGTGACCATAATTAAGTTTCACGGTCTCATACCAGTCATTTCGCGTACAAAAAGCTGTAAAACAGTCGTTGCCTGTGGCTTTGGCAGGGAACTCCACATATGGCACGTCCCCCTCTGCTGAAAGGTTGAAATCTGGATAGAACTGCTGGTTGGAGATATAATAATAATTATTGTCGCGGGCAAAATTCATGTTTATATTGTCGCGCTTTCCAAAATCTTCGGTCCCCTCGGGCGCCACGTCTGAATGGTATGCCCTTGCCGTATGGTTTGGAACGAAATCTATAAGCACTTTCAGCTTTTCTGTATGAATTCGCTTCACGAGCCTTTCAAACTCTCTCATTCTGTCGGGCACCGACTCTGCCAATGCCGGATCCACATCATAATAATCCTTTATAGCATATGGAGATCCCGCCTCACCTTTCACAACATTGGGATTGTCTGCATAGATGCCGAATTCACTGAAATCTGTTTTCGTGGCATGTTCGATCACTCCTGTCAGCCAAAGACAGTTTACTCCCAAATCTTTTATCGACTTGAGGATATGGGGCGTAAAATCATTAAATTTACCGCTGCCATTTTGTTTTAACGTACCCCAAGGCACACAATTCGGATTCCTGTTCGCAAATATACGCGGAAACAGTTGATAAATGATCAGTCTTTCTTTTTGATCGCTCATGATTCGTTAGTTATTATGAATTTGCTCAAGAACCCGGCAAGCCGCGTCGTAACCTGCCGTGACTCCCTTTTTCAAACTTGACAGTTCGAAGGTCCTCACATTTGACATATTTTGGATCTCTATCACATGATCACACAGTCGGATGTCTTGCGGGGTGTTGGATTTCATCATAAGATGAAATGTCCTGTATGCGATATCGATAATAGATGTTTTGCTTTTGGAAGGCTGCTTTCTTATCGGGCTGCAATTGCTTCCATAAAGATTGTCACAATAATCCCTTATTGCCCACGCCGGAAGATTTCGGAGCACACCGCCGTCAACATAATTGACGCCGTTTATTCTTACCGGATTAAAAATTATAGGAATGCTACACGACGCCATCACCCGTGGCACAATCTCACCCTTTCCCCATCCTACCGATTTGGCGTTGTCAATATCAGTGGCGCATATGACTGTAGGGATTTTCATTTCTTCAAGCCGGCTTACCGGAAGCCAGCTTTGGAGAAGTTTGCCGAATCGGTCAAGTTTCATGAAACCTTCCTTGGGCAATGACCACTCCGTAAAATCGCCGAAACTGCTTGCCTCCGTAAAGCAGTCTATCATATCCTGAGGAGTAAGTCCGGAACCATACAAGGCTGCCGCAATTGATCCGGCAGAAACTCCCGACAGGACATCAGGGAATATGCCGAAATTTTCAAACGCCATCAACACGCCTATATGAGAAAAGCCCTTGGCGCCACCTCCACTCAAGGCGAGCCCCACAGTATTGTCTTTTCTTATGCCGAGGCGTTCAAGCAAACCTTCTATTTTCCATGCCATGCAAAAATCTTTTACATTCTTGTGATTTATTTGCCGGAACAATGTCCGACACAAAATCTGTTTTTTAACCTGTATCCTTTATACCATCCTACTATGACACAAATATAATAAAATTATGCCACATAACCAAATCTGACACAATCCCGAGTCCGTATTCCCCGGGAAAGTCATCCGGAGGTATCGTCATTCGAGTAATGATGTCCGGGCTGGCACACTGTCCTGAGTCTCAACTTCATCCGGCTTAAGACCGACAGGCGCGTTTTTGGAAATGCCCTCACTTTTATCATCCTCCTTTTTCCTGCGCCGCAGAAATGTAAAGGGGTTATCAAATTCCCTCCGGTATACCACTCCCAAGCCTTGGGTGGTCAACGCCTCCCGCAAATAATAATTCTGGTCATTGAAATGATTATAAGCTTTCAGACGGAGATTCCCGTTGTGGCTAAGCAGATATTCAATGTCAAAATCCCCTACGAATGTGGTGGTCGACGTGCTTTTGTCCCGATACCCGAAATTTCCGTTTACAAGCAATCTGTTGTTGAGCAGACGAGAAGAAAGCGCCACATCCACTTCAAGGTCAGAAAAGTCTCCCTTGTCACTCCGGAATGTAGGCGCGACAGTAAACTTGTCGGTAAGCTGCCCGAGCATGTTTGACAACTGCGAAGACAATGTGGTCGACGCGACCGCGGCGAGTTCCCCACCGCTGCTGGTAGATCCCATATATTCGGGAGTATAAAATCTATTGAGCGCCAACAGATATATGATCTGCCGGTTCATCATGTCGTCT
>JAIDJJ010000363.1 GCA_029052265.1 Muribaculaceae bacterium | reverse complement strand
CGGGATTTTCCTGTCACGTCTCTTCTTTTTTAGATGGAATCACTAAAGGTAATAGTGGTAAAGAAGAGATCTAAAGAGACATGTGAAGCGATAAATTTACCAATAAGGGGAAAGTTGTTAAAAAATACCTTGGGAAAACTTTGTAAGAATGGACAAAAAAACATAAATTTGCACATATTTACGCCGGGTGTGCCTCCATGTCCGGCGATAAAAACTTTCCCCTGAGAGAATCAACGTGAGATTTAAAAAACTAAATAACTAATAATAATTTAAATTAAACTAAGAACTGCTATGTGGTTATCAAGCTCATCTGTAGGGCGTAAGTTCGTCATGGCCGTCACCGGCGCCGTTCTCGTCCTATTCCTCACATTTCACTGTTTGATGAATGCCATAGCTATCTGCTGGCCCGCCGCCTATAATTCCGTTTGCGAATTTCTTGGCGCGAACTGGTATGCGCTAATAGCGTCAGCAGGATTGGCTTTGTTCATCATCATCCACATCATCTATGCGGTGATGCTCACCCTTCAGAACAGGAAGGCACGCGGAGCTGACCGTTATGCCATCTCCCGTCGTCCCAAGACAGTGGAATGGTCAAGCCAGAACATGCTCGTGCTTGGCATTGTAATTCTCGCGTTCCTTGTGGTTCATCTTATCCAGTTCTGGGCAAAGATGCAGCTTCAGGAGATCAGAGGTGTGCATGACGTGCTTCCTCCCGCAGCTGGCACGCTCTTCATTCAGGAAGCGTTCGCTTGCGTATGGACCCCGATCGTCTACATTGTCGGCTTCATCGCCCTCTGGTTCCACTTGAATCATGGTATCTGGTCAATGTTCCAGTCAATCGGATGGGACAATCAGGCATGGATCTGCCGTCTTAAGAAAGTGGCATGCTGGTGGAGCACAATAGTAGTGCTTCTCTTTATTGCTCAGGCAATTGTGTTCACTGTTAAGGCTCACGACAACTACTACAAGACAAATGAAGTTCTCCGTCAGCAGTATCAGGAGATGCTTGTGCCGATGTTTGAGAAAGACTTCGGTCCGGATGCAGCCAAGGCAATCGGCTCTGCACCTTTCGATCAGATGAAGCAGATGGTTCAGGGCACACTTTCACAAATGGAGGCTCCCGAGGCTCAGAGCTATTTCGCCAACGATCCTCAGTTCCCTTCACGCCTTGAGACTATCAAGCGTGCTGCCGCTCTCATCGAATATCTTGATGTAGACGCTGCTCCGTCAGTAGAACTTCCCACAGAAACTCCCCAACCAGCCAACTAATTAGCGATATGGAAAATATAAAAGAAAACATCAGAGTTATGAATCCGGCTGATTCCAAAATCCCGGAGGGTCCTGTCGCTGAGAAATGGACCAATTACAAGGCTCATCAGAAACTCGTCAACCCCGCCAACAAGCGTCGTCTTGACGTGATCGTTGTCGGCACCGGACTTGCAGGCGCTTCTGCCGCCTCCACACTTGCGGAGATGGGTTTCAATGTGCTTAACTTCTGTATTCAGGACAGCCCCCGCCGTGCGCACTCAATCGCAGCCCAGGGCGGTATCAACGCTGCGAAGAATTATCAGAACGACGGTGACTCCGTATATCGTCTTTTCTACGACACAGTCAAGGGCGGTGACTACCGTGCCCGCGAGGCAAACGTCTACCGTCTTGCAGAAGTGTCAAACAATATCATCGACCAGTGTGTGGCACAGGGTGTGCCTTTCGCACGCGAATACGGCGGTCTGCTCGCCAACCGTTCTTTCGGCGGTGCACAGGTAAGCCGTACTTTCTATGCAAAAGGTCAGACAGGCCAGCAGCTCCTTCTCGGTGCATATTCTTCACTCAACCGTCAGATCCAGGCAGGGAAGGTGAAGAGCTTCAACCGCTATGAGATGCACGACGTGGTTCTTATCAAGGATAAGGATGGCGTGGAACGCGCTCGCGGTATCATCGCCAAGAACCTCGTGACCGGTAAGCTCGAGCGTTTCGCAGCACACGCTGTAGTCATCGCTACCGGCGGTTACGGCAACACTTACTTCCTTTCAACAAATGCAATGGGCTGCAACTGCTCGGCTGCCATGGCATGCTACCGCAAGGGCGCATACTTCGCAAACCCCGCTTACGTGCAGATCCACCCGACATGTATCCCCGTACACGGCGACAAGCAGTCAAAGCTTACTCTGATGTCAGAGTCTCTCCGTAACGACGGACGTATCTGGGTGCCCAAGAAACTTGAAGACGCAGTAAAACTTCAGAAGGGTCAGATCAAGGGTAGCGATATACCTGAAGAAGACCGCGACTATTATCTGGAACGCCGTTACCCGGCATTCGGTAACCTTGTGCCCCGCGACGTGGCTTCACGTGCCGCAAAAGAGCGTTGCGACGCAGGTTTCGGTGTAAACAACACAGGTCTTGCCGTGTTCCTTGACTTCTCTGAGGCAATCAACCGTCTCGGCATTGACGTTGTGCGTCAGCGTTACGGCAACCTCTTCGACATGTATGAGGAGATCACAGACGTTAACCCGGGCGAATTCGCACGCGAGGCTAACGGTGTGAACTACTACAATCCGATGATGATCTTCCCTGCCATCCACTATACTATGGGCGGTATCTGGGTTGACTACGAGCTCCAGACTTCAGTGAAGGGTCTGTTCGCAATCGGTGAGTGTAACTTCTCTGACCATGGCGCCAACCGTCTTGGTGCATCTGCCCTCATGCAGGGTCTCGCCGACGGTTATTTCGTGCTTCCTTACACTATCCAGAACTATCTCAGCGACCAGATCACAGTGCCACGTTTCACAACAGACACTCCGGAATTTGATGCAGCCGAGGCTAAATGTCAGGAGAATCTTGACCGCCTGATGAGCATCAAGGGTAAGCGTTCTGTAGATTCACTCCACAAGGAACTCGGTCACATCATGTGGGAGTATGTGGGTATGGCACGCGACAAGGAAGGTCTGCAGCTTGCTCTCAAGAAACTCAAAGAGATCCGCGAGACATTCAACACCGATCTTTTTGTGCCCGGCACACAAGACGGCATGAATGTAGAGCTTGACAAGGCATTCCGTCTTAATGACTTCATCACAATGGGTGAGCTTATCGCTTACGACGCGCTGAACCGCAATGAAAGCTGCGGCGGTCACTTCCGTACAGAGTACCAGACTCCGGAAGGCGAGGCGCTCCGCGATGACAAGGATTATTTCTATGTGAGCTGCTGGGATTATGCCGGATCAGATACAAAGGCGCCCACACTCATCAAGGAACCGCTCCACTACGAGGCAATCAAGGTTCAGACCCGTAACTATAAGTCATAATCTAAACAGAAATTTCAATCATGGAAGAAAATATAATGAAAGTCAATCTCAAGGTTTGGCGTCAGGCCAATCCGAGAGCTAAGGGCGGGTTTGTGACTTATTCCGATGTCGAGACCACTCCCGATACCTCCTTCCTGGAGACCCTCGACATCCTCAACGAGACACTCGTTGAGAGAGGAGAGGAGCCGATTGTGTTTGACCACGACTGCCGTGAAGGTATCTGCGGCATGTGCTCGCTTTATATCAACGGACATCCCCACGGTCCCGCAACAGGCGCCACTACCTGTCAGCTTTATATGCGTCGTTTCCAGGATGGAGAGACCATTACTGTTGAACCCTGGCGTTCGGCTGCGTTCCCGGTGATCAAAGACCTTATGGTAGACCGTAACGCATTCGACAAGATCCAGCAGGCTGGCGGCTATGTGTCGTTCAACTGCGGCGGTGCACAGGATGCCAATGATCTCCCGATTTCCAAGGTGAAGGCTGACGAGGCTATGGACTCTGCAAGCTGCATCGGATGTGGCGCATGTGTTGCGGCATGTAAGAACGGTTCTGCAATGCTCTTCGTATCTGCCAAGATCAGCCAGCTCGCGCTTCTCCCGCAGGGCGAAGTGGAAAAAGACCGTCGCGTGCGCGCTATGGTGGCTAAGATGGATGAACTCGGTTTCGGCAACTGTACCAACACCGGTGCTTGCTCTGCAGAATGTCCGAAGAACATCAAGCTTGCCAATATCGGCAGAATGAACCGTCATTTCATTGCAGCAAAATGCAAGGAATGATATATTCCAAATAAGGTTTCCTGAAAAAAGGATATTGATCTCTGCGGCATCGGCTGAACGCCGATGCCGCTTTTTTTATAACAATATGAATCAATCCTTATGTTGACAGTCTCCATAGTGGTTCACCGTACGCCCCCCGGGCAGCTTCGGAAAGCATTGGAATGTGTTTTGCGTTCGGCAGCCGATAAGATATATGTGATAGACAACAGTCCGGATGATTCCCTTGCGAAGGTTGCCGGGAGCGTGCCGAGGACGGAATACCGGCATGTGGACAACAACGGTTTCGGCGCATCTCATAATATAGCCATAAGGGAAGTGACTGCTAAAGGGGATTATCATCTTGTGATGAATGCGGATGTATGTTGGGAAGGGGAGATTCTCGGCACCCTTGTAGAGTATATGGAAAATAATCCCTCAGTGGGGATGGTGGCTCCGAGGGTGTATTATCCCGACGGGGTGCTTCAGTATTCCTGCCGGATGCTTCCCACTCCTGCCGATCTGTTTGCAAAGCGTTTCTTGCCGCGAAGGATGGTGGAACGTAGGATGGAACGGTATCTTCTCGCGGCGCATGACCACAGCAAGGAGATAGACTGCCCTTACCTGCTGGGAAGCTTTTTATTGTTCCGGGTTGAGGCTCTTCGTGACTGCGGGCTGTTTGACGAGAGGTTTTTCATGTATCCTGAAGACATAGATATCACCAGGCGGATCCATGAGAGATGGCGCACGGTGTTTTGTCCTGAAGTGAGCATAGTGCATGAGCACGCGGCGGCTTCAAGAAAAAACAAAAAGATGTTGTGGATACATTTTGTCAACATGGTGAAATATTTCAATAAATGGGGATGGCTGGCGGATAAAAAAAGAAGCGACTTCAATAAGACGCTTCTTAAAGGTATCAGTTTTCTTCCACGGGATGCGCGCCCCTACGGGAGGGGATAGCCTTCGGGCGCCGGGTCGACAATGATTACGGGACCCTGTTTCCCGAACGGTCCTTTCATGCGTGAGAAAAGGGGGGAAAGGGCATCTACGGCATTCGCCCGAGCCAACCTTACATAACCTCTTTCATACACCCGTTTTTTAGCTTTTTCCTGCCAACGCCGTTTTATAATGTTTTCTTCTTTGGCAGTGAGTGTGCGGGGAAAGAAGGTATGCACGCCGTCCCATGAGTCGAGCACCACATAGGAGCCGGGGGAGTCGTTTTCAAGAATATCCACGCGTTCAGGAGGGAGATATATGACGGTGGTGTCGCCTCTTTCTTCGATTTTCAGGCTGTCAAGGTCGAACCGGATATGTCCTGCAATCGTTTGTCTTGCCACAATCCATTTTCCGTTGACTGAATCTTTAATTGCCATTTCTTCATGGATATCCGAAGTGCACAGGTCTACCATACGGGAAATGGATTTTATCCGGGAGTCGCGGGTTTTATATCCCTCGATAGGACGGGAGGGCAAAGTGATCCAGATTAAAAAACCGGCAGCGGCAACCACAAGTAATATTATAATGAGTTTAGTCCACTTGATCATACGCTGGTTTATGAAGACATTAATGACATTTATTTAAAACTGATTTCCGCGGCATATCCCCAGTTCTCAAGGAGTTCTGTAAACCAGGCTTTCCCTTTTGCCTCGGCGGCTTCCCTGAGGAGAGTCTCGATATTATTGTTTTTAGCCATGTCGCGTTTCACTTCTTTTGCCATTTGAGATTTCAATGCCGCGCGTTCGGCAGGAGTGATCGACGACCGCAGCCCGGTCACGCGATAATGTTCCTCATGCAGCTGTGGCTCCCTGCCGTCAGTTTTTATTTCTATCGGAGGGAGAGAAATTCTGGCAGTACGGTTTTCCTGATCAATCTCTATGTCGTCAGGCGATAGCTTTCCCAGATCCACATAAGCTATGACATAAGTGTCGTAGGAATATACCCCGAGGCGGGTCCCTATTTTAACAGAATTGAATAACGCTTCAGCCTTAGCTTCAAAACTTCCGGCGTCTTTGTATTCAGGATCGGCGATCATGCCGACCTTCCCGATGGTCATGCGTGCAAGTTCAAGCCTGCTGACTGTCTGCAGTTGAGAATACACGTCGATGGAGCTCTCCTCTTTTTTACATGCCGTGATAGAGGGCAGCAATATTGACAGAAGTCCAAAAATTAGAAACCTGATGTTCATACTGCTATTCATATATTCATAAACAATTTGTTGATGTCGATTATTAGACAACAGAACCGGATTTAAGTTGTGTGTAAATTGGTTAACAGATCCTAAACTTGCCGGTGAACGTGCCAATAAGGGTGGCGAATGAACAAATGTGTATGTTTTGATATTATTAAATCAGAAGTTGGTTGAACCTCTTCATAATAAAAATCCAAAAAAATATGAGACATTATTTCCACAAATTTTCGCGTCTTCTTACGATTCTGCTTATAGGCGTATCCTTTGCATTAGGAGCAACAAGTTGTTCCTCCGGTCCGTATTGGGATTATTACTCATACGATACCGGCTATCATGGTCACCATCATCACCATCATCATAAAAAGCATAAACATAAAAAACCGAAAAAGGTAAAGAAACACAAGAGACATCACCATCATCATGACTGAGAACCGGAGGGGATAACAGTATTATCCACATGGGTCGGAATCTCCGTCGGGGCATCTTGTTTGATAGACAGTCCGGCAATAAATGTGGCAATACCGAGAGCCATAGTCACCCATAGAACGGTGGCTTCTGAATCAGGGTGTCTGTATGCACGCAGACTGTAGATCAGCACTCCGGCGGATATGATAAGAAATGCAATGCTGTACAGAATATTCTTAATGAAATGAAACTCGATAGCATTGACAAGAATCCAGATAAAAGTGGCTGTAGCTCCGCAAAAGAGCAAAGCACTGCAAATCAGGAATACCTTGCTGTTTAATGAAGAAGAATAGGAATTATGTTCTCTTGACATGACTGAAAATATAAGATTGTTTCATAAAAGGAAACGTATCCGCCTTCAAAAGGTTTTCAGGCTTGTTCAGTCCTGTCGTTTTCAGTCCTGTCGTTAGGGCGGTATTGTCTGCGTCTCGGATATCTCCTTCTGTATTGTCTTTGAGACTTGTTGGCAGGATTTGACTCTTCTTGCCCGGTAGGCTTAGCGGATTCAGGGAGTGTGGGCTTGTCCAGACTCCCTGTTTGCTGCCTCTGTTGCTGCCGGTTGTTGTCACGCTGTTGTTTTTGTGCCGCGGATTGTCTTTCCTGAACTTCAGGCTGACTGTCACGGTGTCTCGGATTACTATTTTTTCTCGGAGACTGTTTTTTCTCTTGATCAGAAGGTGTGTCTTCCTTTGAGACAGAGATGCCGAGAGAATCGGTGATAAGTTCTGCGGCATAGTCGCTTGCCACACTGTTGCCCAGCCTTCTCCGTAAATTTTTATATCCGGAGACCTGCCAGTCGCGTTTCGGGGAGACCTGAAGGAGGGGAGAAAGCTCACGTGCTATAGAAGAGGGTGTACAGTTGTGGAGTAGAAGTTCCGGTACAACGCTGTTGTTTACTATGAGATTTGGCAAGGAAACATATTTCACTTTGAGAAGTTTCTCCATTATCTTGTAAGAGAGCTTCCTTCCATTCCCTCTGTAACACACCACCTGAGGTGTGCCTATAAGAGCCGTCTCAAGTGTGGCGGTTACAGATGTCACAATAGCAGCCTGAGAATATTTCAGGAGGGTGGGGGTGGCTCCGAACACAACCTGAAGACCCGGATCCTGAGCGATCTCACGGTAGAATTTTTCAGGAATTGCCGGGGCAGCCGCTACTGCATACTGGAAATCCGGAAATCGTTTGACGGCTGCTATCATCAAAGGGAGATTGTTGCGGATCTCCCCTTTCCTTGATCCGGGGAGTATGGCGATGATGGGCTTCTCGCGGTCAGCAAAGCCCTGACGTTCCACGAAGTGGCGTCGCGGAGGGAGGTGTCCCATGGAATATTCTATCTCCTGAACCGATGGATTGCCCACATATGTGACGTTGTATCCATGTTTTTTATAAAAACCGACTTCAAACGGCAGGATTGAATAAAGATTGCTGACATATTTCTTGATTTTCTTTACCCTGTATTCTTTCCATGCCCATACTTTTGGAGAAATAAAATAATCCACCCTTATGCCGAGAGAATGTGCGTATTTGGCGAGTTTCAGGTTGAAACTCGGATAATCTACCAGTATCAGCACATCGGGACGATATTCGGCTATTACTTTTTTTGCCGTGCGAAGATTCTTCCATAGGGTGGGGAGCTTCCTGATGACTTCAGAAAATCCCATCACATTCATCATTTCATAGTGTACCTCAGGATTTCTCCTTGCGGCTTTAGCCATAAGGTCGCCTCCGAAAAAGCGGAATGCCGCTTCCGGATCAATTTTTTTAAGGGAGCTTATCAAATTCGAGGCATGAAGGTCGCCGGATGCCTCTCCGGCTATAAGCATGTATTTCATCGGGTTTTCAACTGAATGACGTTTTAGACACGATCAATCCCGTCAACTCCGCAGGCGCCTTTCACAAAGCGCAATATACGGTATGCCGGAAGCGTTTCATATATATGAACGTAATGAGGTCTATTTTATTGACGCTTGTGGCGATATTTGGTTTAATCGCCACCTCCTGTATTAACGATGATTTTACAGATTCTTCTTCGGCGGTGTTAACTTTTTCAAACGACACAGTGAGTTTCGGCACTGTCTTTACGGACCTTGGCACTCCCACAGCCCGGCTGCTGGTCTACAACCGCAACAAGAAAGGGGTGAGAATCTCATCAATAAAATTTAAGGATCCCGACACCCCTTTTTCGTTTAACGTAGACGGTGTGAGCGGTTCCTCATTTCAGGATGTGGAGATCAGGGGAAGGGATTCCATTTATGTGTTTATAGAATGTTTTATCGATGAAGATGCGTCGTCAGAGCCGAGGAAAGTGAGCGATCAGCTTGAATTTGTCACTAATGGAGTGATGCAGGAGATCGAGGTCGAGGCATGGGCGCAGAATGGTGTAAGACTCCGGGATGAGAAGATAACCGCCGACACGCGCCTTACGGCTGATTTGCCATATATTATTTTTGATTCGC
>JAIDJJ010000362.1 GCA_029052265.1 Muribaculaceae bacterium | reverse complement strand
TTCGCTGATTCGAACTGAATCCTTGCAATGAATCGTAAACATCCATCAACAATCCGCCGGTTGCATTGTTGATCTCTGATTCAAGCTCTTCAAGAAACCGGTCGTCGCTCCTGAGTTTATCGATATTCTTTTCCATCTCATCCAACAAATGACTCGTCTGTTTTTTATCACTTTTGTAATATTCTGAATAGAGTCTGTCAAGATGAATGAAAATGGTGGAGAGTAATGACGTAGCGGTATTACCCTTTTCGCCGACTTTATCTGCATTAGAATTATTAACCGCTTTTAAATCTTCATTATCTTTTAAATGGTTGCCCAGCTCCTTCGACAAAAGCCCCACCTTATCCAGAAGATCCTGTATTCTCCTGTTTTTTCTATCCGAAAGTATCTTAAATATTAGTATGGCAACCAATATGGTAAGAATTGAGGACAGTATAAGCAATCTGTTTAATAATCTGGTTGAGGAAAGTTTTTTCTGCGAGTCAGACAATTTTTCATCATGATGTTGCTTAATAATATAATGCGATTCTTTGACATCTTTCTGCCAAATTCTTAGGTTTAATTCGCGATTCTCCTTTTTGAGTGATTCAAATGCCTTCTTATAATCCCCTATAAGCAAATAATACTCATGATATACCGCATCCTCCCCATATTCTTTAGTTATGACACCGGCTATTTCCTTGATGGAATCTGCCGGAGCATGGTCCTCCACCATCGCCCAAAGTAGAAAATTCATATCCCTCAGAACCATGTCGTCTTTATCCATATCGTATAGCTTATTAAGGAATCTTCTTGCCGAGCGATAGTCTTTCTTCCACAGACAGGCATTTCCAAGTGAACTCAGGGATTCTCTTATCAAACCGGTGTCACGGCAACTGATGCCATCCTCATAAACCTCTTTCATCAGGGCGATACCTTCTTCAGCGCGGTCATTTTCCGTCAAAGTGGAGGCATACCATAATTTTGATTCTTGCTCAAATATCAACGAATCCAGTTTTTGGAACCGCTCCCAAGTCTTTTTTGCGTATTTACTCTTTTGCAATCTGTCGCCCAGCCTTCCTTCCACCTCGCTGAGAGCCCAATAAATTTTCGCGATATAATAGTTTTCTGTGGTGTCAGCCAATTCGAGCGCATCAAGAAAAGTGACCACGGCGCTCCCGTATGCTTCTGCATTCTGCAAGATCCTTCCCTTATAGTACAGAGCCCGCATTTGATTGTGACTGTCCCCAAAATTCCCGAACACCTGTGCGGCGCAAGAAATCTTTTCCGCAACAGTATCATCATGGAGAGTCTTGTCGCGGGCTTCCGCCCACAACAGGTCAAACATCGCCTTGTCTCTATCTGTCGTCAACAAGGTTGTGTCAAAATCAAGCAACAAACCGTAGGCTGAATCAGGGTTGGTCACAAGCATGGTGTCAATCTCCCGGATGCCTCGGGCATATGACTCCCCTCTCTCACAACATACGAAAACATATGTAAACACGGCTAACACAACCGCAACAAAGGATCTAAACATAGTTTGGTGTAATCATTTCAAATCTTCCGATGTCCACTCTTGTGTAACGCCAATCCAATCTGAAATAGTACGTTCCGATCAAACTTTTTGCAATCTATGTAAAGAAAAAACGGTTGACGAGAAAACAAAAACAATAAAAAGCAGCCTCAAAAGAAGTGTTAGGGTTAGGGGCACAGGTGTTAGGGGAACGTGGTCTCGGAGAGACCACGTCGTGCAGAAGAATCTGTGTGCAGATAAAATTGCCTGAGTCGTTTGCCCGATGTCGGCTCGGAGAGCCGACGTGCCCCTATCTCAGGTGCTGTCACCGTAATGAGAGAGCACCTTCAGAAGCTCCGGGGCATTCTCCCCGGCATATTCCAATGCATGTTCAAGCTGTCTGTCTTTTTTCAAACCACAGGAACAGAAGAGGGCGGCATACAGAAGCATGCAACAGCATTTCAAGCGATATGTTCTCATGTCATGGTAGTGTCAGTTCCCGTGAATCCTTATGGCGTGCGGGGATTTATCTGAGCTTGAATAAACAATTATAGTGGAGACAAAACCCTTTCCCTTGGTATTATGGTAAACGATATGCAGGGCGGCACTGTCCCCGGGGATTATAACCCTGTTGTCTAATTCAGCGGACGAGCACGTGCATGACGCCTCGGTCTCCCACAAGAAACTGAACCCCATGTTTCCTTTCTGAAAATCCTGTCAAGGATTCTAACGCCTCCAAAGGCACTTCAAGAAACCTTTCCTTGCGGTGATCTATCCTTATAACCCTTTTATCTTCAGCTGTCAGACCGTCCTCAGAAACACATACAAAATAATCCACGTCATCCGATCCGGAATTCACTATCATCCTCTCGATCTTATCAAGCATCTCCCTTCCAGGAATCATCCTTCCGGGAAGGACAGGCAAGATGACATGAATTTGTTTATCTGAAGGGATCATTTCAAGGATTTGCTGAGGTATTACAGGCGAGCCAGATAAACGGTCAGCGTTTATACGGGCACATGAGATAACGGTAGCTATACTCAGCGCTATCAACAGGTGACTATTTTTTAAAATAATATTTCGCCAGAACGATATTGTCATCCTCATTGTAAACGAGTTTGGAATCAGTTATTCCGTTGTATATGTCAAGTTCGGTTTCAGGGATCTGACAGAGAACGTATTCGTCATTGACATATACCGGCATAAAGGTCATCCCCTCCTTGAATTTAGAGAAACATACGCCTGACTTGTTTTCTTTGGAATAGACAGCAGACTTGTACCGTACGTCAGGATATGGACTGATAAGCATTAACGCAAT
>JAIDJJ010000361.1 GCA_029052265.1 Muribaculaceae bacterium | reverse complement strand
TCCGAGGAAATAGAAGTCTTGAGCGCCTTTTTTGCTTTTACGCTTTTTTACCCATGGAATAGTGGGGTCATCATCAAGCAGAAACCCCCTTGAATCGTCTATCAGAGTCCATCCGTCACGAGCGATAAGTCCTTTTTCCAACTGTCCTTTACGGGTCATCCATTTTCCTTCCTTATTGGTCCATTGAAGTTCCGGACCGTTCCACCAGTCAAGTGTACGTGTGGTGCCTTCGAGGTTATGTTCCTGTGATTTCCCTGGGGTCCATGAAAATGGTTTCACGCCTTGTGCGGAAACTATTGAAAGATTCTCTTCCGAAAAAGGGGTGTTGCTTTTTTTATAAGACAGTATGATTTTTTGGGTTTCGATCCTTACAGTTTTTCCATCGTCAGAGACTTTTGCATCCGTTTCCGGATAGTTGCGGATGTATCCGATAAAACTTGGGTCATCGTTAAATTTCCCGTCAGGGGCATATTCCATCCTTATCAGTCCGTCAGCAACAACGGTAAACCGTTTTGTCCTGTCCTTATATACAATGCCGTCAGATAATTTCTCTGAGGCAACCGCCGGTAAGGTGATTGCCAGCAAAGACAAAGCAAATACAATACAATGTTTCACATTCTTCATGATAATCGTTTTTCATGACATATACACACCGATCTATAAAACAGATTGCATCTATAAGCAAAAGCAATCCTGTAACCACGTGCAAATTTAATATAATGATTTAAAACCTGCAAGAAAAGTCACCTGCATAACGGGATGTCGTTTAATATTGATTTATGAATGTAATTATTTGTAAATCAAAAGATATTGGGATGTGTTGTACGATACAGACTGTTTTTTGGACAATATCGCACATTCATTGTACGATAACTTTCATGAATTGTACTTTTGAGATGGTCTCCGGGTGTCGGCGGTTGCTAAATTTGCAGCATCAATATTAACCGACACATATATACCGGCCATGAAACGAAATTTGCATATTAATAGTAATGCAGGCATTTACATCGGGCAGAGCGGCTGTCCCAAGTTGCCTGCAGTCTGCTCTCCACATATAGGATCTATCAATTCTTATGTGTGGACAGGACGCAGATTTCAGGTAAAAGAGTGCCGGCTGCGGGAACAGATAATAACCCATAAATAACATATTAACCTAAAATCTACAAAAATGATTTTACAAAACCATCTCACTTCCGGCAAAACTATAATTGCCGCCGGTGTGCTTGCGCTGGGAACGGCAGCCATGAGTCCGTTAACGGCATTTGCCGATACCCCCGGTCAGGTGCAGGCAGGAAAACAGACTGAGAAAGTAACAGGTATAGTGGTAGATGCCCAGACAGGCGAACCTCTTATCGGAGCATCAGTAATGGTGAAAGGTACATCAATAGGAACCACTACCGATATTGACGGCAATTTCTCATTGCAGTCTCCTGTGGGAGCTACAATCAGTGTCTCTTATGTGGGATATTCCATGTTTGAAGGAAAGGCGCAAAGCCATATGCGCATAGCGCTTTCTTCCAATATTTCCGATCTCGAAGAAATGGTGGTTGTGGGCTACGGTGTCCAGAAAAAAGCGTCTGTCACAGGTGCTGTGTCCACTGTCAAAGGGAGTGATCTGAAAACATCCGGTGTAGCCAACATAACCAATACTTTTGCTGGTCAGATTCCGGGTGTCGTTGCAAGGTCTAACGGTGGGGAGCCCGGTTCAGACTGGTCAGATATATACATCCGAGGTAAGGGCACGCTTAACGATAATTCTCCGCTGATTATTATTGACGGGGTTGCCAACCGTTCCGGACTTGAACGACTCAACCCGAATGATATCGAGAGTATAAATGTGCTTAAAGATGCATCGGCGGCGATTTACGGTGCCGAGGCTGCCAACGGTGTGATCCTGGTGACCACCAAACGTGGAAAAATACAAAAGCCCACCATCACTTACAACGGCACCTTCTCACTCCAGCAGAACACACGCACACCGGATCTTATGAACGCTTATGAGAACATGGTGTGGAGCGATGAGATCTCTACTTACAAGGGACAGACACCTCAGTTTGAGAATGTCAAGGGTGGCTATCTCGACGGGACGATTGACCGTCTCCGTTATGGAGACACCGACTGGATGGATGTTGTCTTCAACAAGGCTACACCCTCCACGCGCCATTCTGTTGCGCTCAATGGCGGTAATGATGCGGTGCGCTATTATGTTTCCGGAGACTACACATACCAGAAACCGAATTATAAGAATACCAAACTCAATTTCCAGACTTATCAGGTGCGGTCAAATATAGATGCCCAGATTTTCAAGGATCTCAAAATCGGACTCGACATAGCTGCGCGTCGTGAGCAGCGCAATAACGCAATCACATCGACAAGTTCGATATTCTGGGAGGCGATGATGGCTTATCCATGGCTATATGATTTTTATCCCAACGGACTTCCGGGTCCCGGAATTTCAGGAGGTAACAACCTCGCGCTTCTTATCGACGGTGAAACCACAGGCTACAACCGGATAAAAGATACATTCCTTGACACAAAGTTCACGTTTGATCTTCAGATGCCCTGGATAACCAAAGGGTTGTCTTTGTCAGGATACGTGGCTGTAGACTATCATGCGCGAGAGCAGAAGTATATGTACAAACTGTGGGATACATATACATATAATCCGTTGACTCAGGAATATGATAAGAAAACCACCAATACCAACGGCGGTGTGATAGATCTTAACCAGAATCATGATGACAAATCCAGAACGACAATGATGTTCAAACTGGGTTATGACCGAGACTTCGGCGAGCATCATGTAGGAGCGTTCGTGGCTTATGAACAGAGCAAATATAACGGGGAGTACTTCTCTGCATACCGTAAGAATTTCCTTACAGCTTTCCCCGATTATATGAATTTCGGTGCTGACCAGGACAAGAGTAATTCAGGATACGGCTATCATTCGTCAAGACAGAATATTTTCGGAAGGTTCAATTATTCATATATGGACCGGTATCTGGTGGAATTCACTATCCGTCGTGACGGCTCGATGAACTTCGCGCCCGGCAAACGGTGGGGCACCTTCCCCGGAGTTTCGGTAGGCTGGCGTTTTGGTCAGGAAAAATTCATTCAGGACAATACTGACATTGTCGATGACCTGAAACTCCGCGCATCATGGGGCAAACTTGGAAATGACCGTGTGAGCGCCTATCAGTATCTCAGCACTTATTCAATGTCTAACGGAGCAATCCTCGGTGTAAATCCGGAATTGAACAAGGGTTTCGCTCCCGGACGCATAGGCAATCCCGATATCACTTGGGAAAAGGTCGATACAAAAAACATAGG
>JAIDJJ010000360.1 GCA_029052265.1 Muribaculaceae bacterium | reverse complement strand
GTTTTTTTCTTTGCCATATATCGTAATGTTTTTATTGTTTACCTATGAATCCGGTCAGACTTTTTAATGAAGATGTTCAAACAAATTCATTATCTCTTTGACTGTATGCCAAAATTTAGAAAAAAGCCTGAACCGCCCTTGTTTTTACTGTTGAAGTTGTTTAAACTTTTCTCTTTTTAATGTAAAAAGCCATAAGAAAATCAATCTCCGTAAAAAGTTTAAACAACTTCTCTGCAAAGTTAATAAAATGAACGGCTAATTGCATATTTTTTCGTGCTTTAAATCACCTTCTATCCCATTAAATAATCTTAACAGACCGGCATCGGGTGCAAACATCTTGCAGTCATAGATTATAAACGTCTAACCGACACTGTTTTCATAACATTCAGCAATAAGCATAGGTTTTCATAAAAATATCAGGTAAAGAGCGCATACCTGTTTTTACAATTATTTCCGTACAATTTGTATCTGAAAAAGCAAAATCACACTCTTAAAATAGATTTATACCCTTCAAGCGTTATATAAATGCTACAATTTTTGTAACTTTGCAGTCACCTCAATATTGAATATATGAAACCCGAAATATCACACCGCGGCTATGAAATGCCGTCATCGCCCATCCGGAAGCTTGTGGGCGCAGCACGCGAAGCAGAGAAACGAGGCACTCACGTTTACCGTTTGAACATCGGACAGCCGGATGTCCCCACACCACCCCGGGCAATAGACGCCCTGCATCATATCGACCGCAATGTGCTCGAATATTCTCCGTCGGAAGGTATCGAATCACTGCGAAACAAGATGTCTGACTATTATGCACGTTTCGGAATGGACATTACTCCGGAAGAGATCATCATCACTTCCGGCGGATCGGAAGCTGTCTTATTCGCTTTCATGGCATGCCTTGACCCGGGCGACGAGATAATTATTCCGGAGCCTGCATACGCAAACTATATGGCTTTTGCCATTTCTGCCGGCGCTGTGATCAAAAGTGTGACAGCAAAAATCGACAACGGGTTCAGGCTTCCCCCGGTCGAAGAGTTCGAGGCGCTTATCACGCCGCGCACAAAAGGGATCCTTATATGCAACCCCAACAATCCCACAGGCTATATCTATTCGGAAAGCGAACTTATGAAGATAGCCGATATTGTCAAGAAGCACAATCTCTTCCTTTTCTCTGATGAGGTGTACAGGGAGTTTTGCTATACCGACACCCCCTTCATTTCCGCTATGTCGCTCCCGGGGATTGAAGAGAACGTGGTGCTTATCGACTCCGTGTCAAAAAGATACAACGAATGCGGCATACGTATAGGTGCGCTGGTGACAAGGCACAAAGAATTGCGGGCAAATGTGATGAAATTCTGCCAGGCACGTCTCAGTCCGCCGCTTCTCGGACAGATTGTGGCGGAGGCTTCGATCGACACTCCCGAAGAATACATGAAGTTCGTATATGACGAATATCTTCGCCGCCGCGATTTCCTTATAAAAAGACTCAACGAGATTCCCGGCGTATATTCCCCGATGCCGATGGGAGCATTCTATACCGTGGCATCTCTTCCCGTAGAGAATGCGGACCACTTCTGCAAATGGGTGCTCGACAATTTCAGCCATAATGGCAACACCGTGTTCATGGCTCCGGCTTCAGGTTTTTACACCACCCCCGGAGAAGGGCGCAACCAGGTGCGTCTTGCCTATGTCCACAACATAGATTATCTTGCCGGTGCGCTCGACACTCTCGAAGCGGCTCTTGAGGCATACAACAAAAGATAGCATATCTGTCTCTGTCACACCATCGGGATTGTGTGACAGAGACAGATATCCTTTTTCAATATATTCTCAAGAACGCATGCCCGAAGCGTTCCCTCGCTTCTCTCTCAAGTTCTTCCCTGAATTGAGGAGCCGCCACAGAAATCATAAGCCTTGCCCGTTCCGCAAGATTTTTTCCTCTCAGGTTGACCGCGCCATACTCCGTAACTATATAATTTGTCTGGAAACGGGTGGTCACAACCCCGGCTCCTTCTGTCAGGACAGGTTTGATCTTGTTCATACCCTTCGCTGTGGTGGAAAGCATCGCAAGAAACGAAAGTCCTCCCTCGCTTCTTGAACTCCCATATACAAAATCATGCTGTCCGCCCACCCCTGAGAATATCTTCCGTCCTATCGAGTCGGCACATACCTGCCC
>JAIDJJ010000036.1 GCA_029052265.1 Muribaculaceae bacterium | reverse complement strand
TTCTTTAAGACAGCAAAGATGACCGAATGTCCGGCTTACGCAATATCCGTTGCCTTCAAAATATCCGTCGCGCCTTGTGGTTGCTCCCAAAATTTTGGCAATATCGCTTCCTACACTCGGTTTCTCTGTGATGCAAAGTATCATGTCGGATCTGTTGTCTTTAGATTTATTATCTTATTGGCTTGTTTGATTTTGTTTTTATCAATCGAAGTTGTTTTGTGACCTTTCCAAGGCTTTGGCTTCATTCCATATTTCATCCATTTGGGAAAGCGACATGTCTCGCAGTGCGACACCCTGTTCATGAGCTTTCCGCTCAAGATAATTAAACCTTGAGATGAATTTACGGTTTGTATGTTCAAGTGCGTTTTCAGGGTTTACCCCGTAAAGACGTGCGGCATTTACAACTGCGAATAGAAGGTCGCCGAATTCGGCTTCAAGGTCGGATGCATTTCCGGATGCCATTTCCTGTTCCACTTCACAGATCTCCTCCTTTAGTTTGTCCCATACCTGATGAGGCTCTTCCCAATCAAAACCTACATTGGCAGCTTTTTCCTGGATCCGGTTGGCTTTTATAAGGGCAGGCAATGCTGCGGGAACTCCGGCGAGTACCGTCTTGTTGCCCCCTTTTTCTTTCAGCTTGATCTCTTCCCAATTCTGGAGCACCTCTTCAGGCGAGTCCGCTTTTACATTTCCGTATATGTGGGGATGGCGGAATATAAGCTTGTCGGCAAGGGAATTACAGACATCTGCGATATCAAATTGATTTTTCTCCGATGCAATTTTGGAATAAAACAGCACGTGAAGAAGCACGTCGCCGAGTTCCTTTTTTATATTGGGGGTATCTTCGGAAATGAGCGCATCCGCAAGTTCATACACTTCTTCGACAGTGTTCGGACGTAGAGATTCGTTGGTCTGTTTGGCGTCCCACGGGCAGCGCTGCCTCAATGTGTCGAGCACTTCGACAACACGACAAAACGCCGAAAGTTTTTCTTCAGATGAATGCATGAGGATTATATTTATAATAGCCGAGACGCTTGTCCGTTCGGAGAATTGACAGTCCGGCTCCTGTTTTTAACTAAATTTGAATGCAAAGTTAGATAGAAATTCCGAGATTATTTGTATCTTTGTGGCTTGAAAATGGAATATTACGGACAAATCTTTTATAAAACATGATTCGGTTTGTCTGGAATTTTTCTGTAACAATATGGACAAACTTGTAGATTCTGAAAGCATCAAAGACCTTCGGCACTATATATCTGTGTCCGGAAAAATCGTGCTTACGTGCCATGTCCGGCCCGACGGCGACGCGGTGGGCAGTACGCTTGGCATGATGCATCTTCTTCGCTCCCTTGGAAAAGAAGCCACGGTAGTCATACCCGATAAGGCTCCCGGGAATCTGTCATTTCTCCCCGGATTCAAAGAGATGGGCGTTTTCACATGCCATCCTGAATTTTGTAAGAAAACAGTTGAAGAGGCGGACCTGATTATATGCTGTGATTTCAACACACCGTCAAGGCAGGATTCTCTTGCTCCCGTTATCCAGAATGCCAAATGCAGAAAAGTGCTGGTAGATCATCATCAGGAGCCTGACCGGTTTGCGGATCTTATGATTTCCTATCCCGACATGTCGTCTACTTGTGAGCTTATGTTCAGACTTATCGCAGGTATGGGATTTTATGGGGAAATGGGTCTTGACAGTGCCACATGTATTCTTGCCGGGATTATAACCGACACAAGAAATTTTACAGTGAACTGTAAGAATCCGGATCTTTATGAAATATTGGTCCGTCTTCTTGAAAAAGGGGTCGACAAGGAAACGATCATTAAAGAGGCTCTTAACACCAGATCATTCTGGAGTCTGAAGCTTGAGGCATATGCGATATCGGAAAAGCTTGAGGTTTTCCCTTCACATCGCGCGGCACTGATCACTCTTGATAAGGACGAACTCGAACGGTTTCATTATGAAAAAGGTGACTCGGAAGGGCTTGTAAACCGACCGCTTGAGGTGAAAGGTATGGTCTATAGTATCTTCCTCCGGGAAGATCCGGATTGTATTAAAGTTTCAGCACGTAGTTGTGAAGGCTTCCCGGTATCGGAGATCTGCAAGAATCTTTATGGGGGAGGGGGTCATCTCCAGGCAGCCGGAGGTGAATTTCACGGAACGCTTCAGGAATGCAGAAAAATCCTCATTGATGCTATGCCTGACTATGACAGGTATTTGAAAAATAAGAAATAGATTAAAACAGCATGGC